>JAPPPH010000500.1:12490-13260 GCA_028817635.1 Verrucomicrobiales bacterium
AGAGTCCTCCGCGTTTACATCCGCTCCTTCACCGATGAGGAGTTCAACCAACTCCATGCTTCCGCCGAAAGCAGCGTACATCAATGGAGTCACTTCTTTCTCCGTCTTCGCATTAACGTCTGCCCCTTCGACAATTAACAGTTTAACAATATCAACCTGGTTATACATAACTGCACTATGCAAAGAGGTGGGTCTAACCTCGTTTTCAATTCTTAAATCAACCTCTATTCCCTCCTCAAGAAACTGTTTTACGGCGTTAAAATCGCCACCAGCTACCGCGCCATGAATCAAACCATGCTTGCCGCCGTGATTACGTAAGAGTTCCGATATTTCATCATTTTTCGCAAAACTAGCTGAGTCAAACGGAGTTTCGCCTTGTTTACCTTCAGCGTTCACATCCGCACCGTTGTTAATTAGTAGTTCAGCAATATCTTTGTGATCCCAATAAGCTGCTAAATGTAATGGGGTGGTTTCCAATTCACCCACCGCGTTTACATCCGCTCCCTTTTCAATGAGTAATTCAACGATTTGATAGTTGACTTCTTCGTTAATAGCCCAATGTAGCGGAGTGTTATCCCCTTCCTCAAAACTATATTTTTTTGATCCTTCATATCTGGTAATTTCCCCCACCCTGCTGTTGACATCCACCCCTTCCTCTAACGCCTCGCTAACGGCTTCAATATCTCCATCTTCGACTGCCAAGAAAATAGCCACTCTTTCCTTATATTCTGAATGTCCAGAAATGAGACTGCTAATTTCTCCCACAAATG
>JAPPPH010000113.1 GCA_028817635.1 Verrucomicrobiales bacterium
CCTGCTGTTATTCGCGGCGGGAGTGTCTGTTTTTCCGGCAGTCGATATTGAGCCGGTTCTCAGCCTGATTGATGACCGTTGCCTCGACTGCCACGACGCGGAAACACGAAAAGGTGGCATCGACTTGGAGCAACTTTCATCGGAGTCAACCCTCGCCGATTCGAAGATTCAAACGCTTTGGTTACGGGTTGATCGCGTGGTCCGGATGGGTGAGATGCCCCCGGCGAAAAAAAAGCCGCTGACGGCTGAACAGAGGGCGCTGGTTCAGGGGTGGTTTCGGGATAATTACATTCTCAGAAACGGTGCGGAGCACATTGGCGCAACACCGCTTCGGCGATTGTCCCGTTATGAGCTGATCAACACGCTTGAGGATTTGCTCCATGTTTCGCTGAAGCGCCCGTATGTGTTCAGCCCGGAGTTCCCGGCGTTGTTGGATTCCACACTCGAGTCGGTTTTGCCGCCCGATGTGCCCGGAGAGTCCGGTTTTTTCAACGATGCCGACCAACTTGCCAGCGGCAAGCTGCCGGTGTTGAGGTTAACTCAGGCATACGACTACGCGCTTCAATCCTTTGTTCAGTCGGCCGAGGCGCGTGAACGGGTGTTTGGGTTTGTAAATGAGCCGAAGGAATTAAGCCAAGCCCGTGCAGGGGAGATTTTGCAACGATTCACGCTTCGGGCGTTTCGAGGTTATCGCAACGAAGCCAACGAGCAATTGGTTCAGCAGGCGTACTTGGCCAAGCGCCGGGAATCTCCGCCGGTGGAGTCGCTGTTGCACGCGATGAAGACGGCGCTTGTGTCACCGGCGTTCCTTTACCGGATGGAACAAGCCCGAGACAGCGAGATTCCCTACGCTGTAAGTGGCGAGGAACTTGCCGTGCGACTGTCCTATTTTCTCTGGGGAAGTATGCCGGATGAGGAACTGTTCCGCTTGGCCAAGCGCGGCGAGCTGGACGACGACGAGGTGTTGCTTGGCCAATTGCAGCGGATGCTTCAATCGCCCAAACGGATTGCGTTATCGGAGAATTTTGCAGGCCAGTGGCTTGGCTTCCGTGAACTTTGGCATAACAAGGCATTCTACCGGAACGAGGCTTGGAACCGTGGTGTCTACGATGAGTTACTGTTCTTTTTTGACGAGTTGGTGAAATCGGACCGCAGCGTGCTGGAGTTGATCGACTCGGACTGGGTGTACCAGAGCAACTACACCGGAGTTAGCACACCCGGCAAGGGGCATGCGTTTGAGAATCGGCACGACGATATCCTGGCTGTGCGCCGGAAGCGGCCGCCGGGAATTCAGGAGCGTTTTTATGATCCGCCCCGGCTGCTGAAAGTGAACAGCGAACAACGGGGCGGTGTGATCACGACCGTGGGCATCATGCGGTTGACTTCGCCCCCCGAGAAAACCAACCCAATCCGTCGAGGTGTCTGGATGCTCGACAAGATTATCGGTCGGAAAATGCACGCGCCGGAAAACATACCCGCACTGAGCCAAAGCGAAACGGTGAACGGCAAAAAACTGGATGACCTGGCCGACATCCTGAAGGCGCACACGAGCAAGGCGGTTTGTGTGAGTTGTCACAAGCACATCGACCCGATTGGACTGGGCCTTGAGCAGTTCGGTCCCTACGGAAAGTGGCGGGAGCAGTACGGGAACAAGCGTCCGGTCAAGGCCAGGGGTGAGTTTCCAAACGGAGGCACATTCACCACGCCAAAGGAAATGAAACGGGTGCTGTTCGATGAATACCGGGCCGAGATCATTCGTAATATCGCGAGACAAATGTTTGCCTATGCGCTTGGCCGCAAGCTGGAGCCGCACGACCGGCCGGCGGTGGATCGAATTTGCGAAGAGTTAAAATCGAACGGATATAAAATGAACACACTCATCGAGCAGATCGTATTGAGTAAACAATTTCGCCTAAGACAGGACGAGTCATGAGTCGAAAATCGTATCTCATTCCAAGACGGACTTTTTTGCGGGGCATCGGTGCGGCGTTGGCGTTGCCATCGTTGGAGATCATGTCTCCGGCGGTCAGTTACGCGAAGGCAAGGCCTGCAACCGGGCAGGAAAACCTGAGGCGTTGCGTCCTATTCAAGGGCGCGGGTGTAAATCCGAGTTCGTGGGATATCACAGGGGGAACCGAAACGGATTTCGAGCTTTCCAAAATTCTTTCGCCAATTGAGAAAAACAAGGGCGACGTCGTTATCCTGAGCAACATTGATGCGGACCAGCGGGCCAATGGCGGACACGAAAACGTGGCACTGACATTTATGACCGGTGAGTTGCGCAAGTCGCGCCTCGTGCAGCAGCAGTCGTTCGATCAGGTTATCGCGGATCATGTCGGAGCCGGGACGCCTGTTAAATCGTTGGCACTCCGGAGCGACACTTATCTTGACGCGAAAGACCCGTCCGAGAACTTCCTGTCGTACGACGCGGAAGGTCGTGCGTTGCCGGTGGAGGACAGACCGGAACTGGTGTTTAACCAGTTGTTCCGCGGGCTCAACAGTCGGAGTTACCGGGACAAAACTTCAAGTGTGTTGGATCAGGTCAGGGACAGCCACAGGTCGATCGCCCGTAAGGCAAGCCGGCGCGACCAGCAGGTGCTTGAGCAATAT
>JAPPPH010000358.1 GCA_028817635.1 Verrucomicrobiales bacterium
CCCCTGCTCCACCGAAAGCGACACCCCGTCCAGCGCCAGCACGGAACCGTACCGGTGGCTCAGGGAATCGATTTCAAACAGAGACGTCACAGACCAAAGATTAACACTCGTATCGATGAAAAGTTACATGACGTCCTCGTCCCGGGCCAAGTTTTCCAGCCAGTCACAGGTCGGTCGGAGTACCTTTTCCCAGCGAAACTCAAACGACCGACGCCAGGCCACCTCCCGCAATTGATCGTACCTGACAGGATCATCGACCAACTGGAGGATTTTTACCGCAAGACTTACGGGTGTCTCCTCGGTGCTGACGAGGCCGGTCACCCCGTCCACGGTCGAATCCACCAATCCGCCGACCGGATAGACCACCGCCGGCGTCCCCATCGCGTTGGCCTCGATGACGTTCAGCCCCCACCCCTCCCGCACCGAGGTGTGCAAAAGCAGGTGGGCCTTTTGCAGCTCAATATTTTTTTCGTCGTCATCAAGATGCTCCTTGAATGTCACCGCGTCCGCTTGGCCAAGCGACTTGGCCAGGCGACCGAGCAAGTCACGCTCCCAGCCAGAACCGACCACCGTCAATTCTGCCGGGCAGCCGGCGTCGTTCAACAGCGCCAGCACCCGGATCACATCGCTAACCCGCTTGTTCGGGGCAAGGCGCGAGAGCGCGATCAGGCGCAGCGGCTTGGCCAAGCGCTTGGCCGGCAACTCCGGCAGCGGCTCGGTGTCAGTTCCGTTGGGCCGGACGCTGACCTCGTCCACACCATGCTCCAGCAACTGCAACCGCGTCGATTCGGACACAGTCCAAAACGGGACATCGGCATAAAACTGGTGGATGAGTTTTTCCTGCGTCTGGCCAATTGCACTCGTTGGCCAGCGGTAAAATGATTCCCAAATCGGCCCCAGCACCTCGTGAATGTAGGCGATGCAACGAGTGCGCGACCACCACTGCGCGAACCACGGGATGCCGTGATGCTGGTCGATCACCAAATCAAACGGCCCGTTTTTTTGGGCAAACAAAAACGCATGAAAAATAGATGTACCGGGCCGTCCGCCACGAACGATCCGGATGCCATCGATCACCGTCTCCGGCTTGGCTCCGTCAAATTCGTTTGCGAACCAGACGACGTTATGCCCGCGCCGCGCCAACTCAGCCATGTGCTTGAGCGTGACGCGTTCGGCCCCGCCGGCCAGCGGGTTTTCCGGGTCACGCCAATTGAGCATCAAGAATCTCAGCGAATTCATGCGGCTACTCTCCCAAACTCCGCGACCATGACGGCATTCGCATATGGGAACGGACTTCCGTAGCGGCAGTCCAGCGCCACCTCAGCAGTGGTCGGTTCCCACTGCAACCTCCCGGTACGTCGGATGAAAAATGCCCGGTCACTCTGCAGTTGATCGTCAGCGATCATCGCGTCGAGAGCGGGATTGTAGCCGAGCGGTACGGTCAAAACCAAGCGGCCAGCATCCGCCAGTAGGGCTCGGCACGCGGTGATCGCGCGCCGGATTTTTTCGCCGCTGTCGCCGTCGGCTTCGTCATCGAAACCGATGTGTTCGAAGGTTGAAATCGAAAGGATCAAGTCGAACTGCTCTGCCGGTGAGTATTCCAAAATATCCTCATTCACGACTCCCTTGTCCCGTTCGAATTTATCGAGAACTACGTGATCAACTTCGCCGTAGTGCGACAGGACGTTGCCCACCTCCAACACGCGCTGACCAGTGTGTTGGCTCAGGTATTCGCGGGCGATCGGCACCTCGACGGCACGCTCGTTGGCCCACGTCATGTTGTAGCGGTGGTAAAAGAGCGGGAGTGTTTTGTCGGAAAAAGTGAACCCTCGCTTGGCCAAGCGAGGGATGATGAACGGTGCAAAGGTGCACCGGAGCGGCTTCATCAATAATTCGGCCGCCCCGAACCGGCGGACAAACCAGGCCACCTTGCCCAAGCGACTGTTGTACAGGTGCGATGCCATGCTCAACTCGACTGCAGCTTGGCCACAATCTGGTCGACGTCAAACACACAACCTCCCCACGTGCCGCCGCCCACGCCCTGCAACGCCGCCCACAACCGGGTATCATCCGGCAACGCTGAGTGCGGCGCGATATCGGCGCGTGTCTCGCGCTTGGCCAAGCGCTTGGCCCCTTCCTCAGCGTCGAACCGGTCGTCTCCCTCGCCGATGAGGTTTACGAATCCCTCGAGAGTGTTGCGGTCGAGGCGGATCGAAATCACGTCGCCGGTTTTCAGCTTGCCGATCGGCCCGCCGGCCAACCCCTCTGGGCCAACATGCCCGATGCACGCGCCGGTTGAGACGCCGGAAAAACGGGCATCGGTCACCAGCGCCACGTGTTTGCCGAACGGCAGAAACTTCAGCGCCGAGGTCAATTGATACGTCTCCTCCATCCCGGTGCCGATCGGCCCGCAGCCGGTCACGACCAGCACATCGCCGGCCTCAATTTCGTTTTGCTTGATCGCCGCAATGGCGGCGTGCTCGCTGGTGAATACCTTGGCCGGGCCTTCGTGCGCATAGACGCCGTCTTCATCGACCAAGCTCGGATCGATCGCGGTGCTTTTGATGACCGCTCCCTCGGGCGCGAGGTTGCCGCTCGGGAACATCACCGTACTCGTCAGGCCACGATCACGGGCGCGCTCCGGCGAGAGGATCACGTCGTCGGGATCGACGCCGTCCTGTTCCTTCAAAATTTCGCGGAATCGCTGACGACGCTCCGACTCTTCCCAGTCGTTCAATTCCTCGTCAATCGTCCTGCCAGTGACGCTCCGCTGGCTGGTGTCGATCAGGTTTAACTCACGCAGATGAAGCATCACCTCCGGCACGCCCCCGGCCAAAAACACACGCACGGTCGGATGATGAGTCGGGCCGTTTGGAAGCACGTCGACGATCCGAGGGACGGCCTTGTTGATAGCACTCCAGTCATCCACCGTCGGCCGCTCGATGCCGGCACAATAGGCAATCGCCGGGATGTGCAGCAGCAGATTCGTCGAGCCACCAAACGCAGCGTGCAGCGCCATCGCGTTCTTAAAGGCGGCCGGGGTAAGGATGTCTTTCAACGCCAAGCCGTTTTGTTTCATCGCAACCACGGCGTCGGCGGATCGCGTGGCGATGTCCAGCCAGACCGGCTGACCGGAGGGCGCCAATGCCGAGTGCGGCACGGCCATGCCCATCGCCTCCGCCACGACCTGCGACGTTGCCGCCGTCCCCAAAAACTGACAGCCACCACCGGGTGAGGCGCACGCCTTGCAGCCCAATTCCGTGGCTTCGTCCAGCGAAAGCATGCCGTGCGAAAACCGGGCACCAATCGTCTGCACGGCGCCGGCGTCCTCCCCCTGCTCAGGTGGCAGCGACACGCCACCGGGGACGATCACGCTCGGCAGATCGCCCATGCCGGCGAGCGCCATCATCATCGCCGGCAGTCCCTTGTCGCAGGTTGCCACGCCAAGAATGCCTTTGCGCGTGGGCAGCGAACGGGCCAAGCGGCGAAATATCTGAGCGGCGTCGTTCCGGTACGGAAGGCTGTCGAACATGCCGACCGTCCCCTGAGTACGGCCGTCGCACGGGTCGGAGCAGTAGGCCGCGAACGGCACACCGCCAAGTTCGCGCAACCGCTCGGACGCCGCCTGCGCCTGCAGCGCAATCTCCCAGTGGCCGGTATGAAATCCCAACGCAACCGGCTGACCATCCGGTGCGCGCAGCCCGCCCTGAGTGCTCAGCACGAGGTAATGGTCGCGGCCCAACTCGGAGGCCTTCCAACCCATGCCGGCACTCTGGGTCATCCCAAAAATGTCACCACTGGGTTTGCTGCGCATCTCCTCCGCGGAAAGCGGGAGTTTACCCGAGGGGCCGGGTGCCTTGGTTTGGATGGAAAAAATGTCGTTCGACGCGACGTTGCTCACGTGGCGATTGAAGCATCAATCGGCCCGCAAAGCGACTCGCCTATACCGGACGCACTGCACTGGCCAGCAATGTCTCGAAATGCGGCTCCTCCTCCTCGCGCGCGACGACGCTGACCTCGATCTGCCCAAACCCGGCCGCCTCGAGCCACTGGTGCAGCTCCCCCTCGGCGAAGCCGGGCCAGCGGTCACCGAACAATTCGGCGGCCTTGTCGAACTTGTGTTTCACGAGGTCAAGAATCATCACCTGCCCGCCCGGCTTGAGAATGCGAAACGCCCCCTCGATCGCCGCTGCGGGATTCTCGGCATGATGCAGCGCCTGACTGAGAATCGCGAGGTCCACCGAGGCGTCGTCGATGGGTGGACTCTGCAAATCACCCTGCCGAAACTCGAGGTTAGTCAGGCCATTTTTCTTTGCCTTGGCCTGACCGAACTTGACGATCTGATCCGAGTTGTCGACAGCAATGACCTGACTGCACTTTCGCGCGAGCAACTCGCTGAGCAGCCCTTCGCCGGAGCCAAGATCAGCCACGACAATCTCCGGCACCAACCGCAGGAGCAACTGGCCAAACGCCTGCCACGAACGGCCCGGGCCGTAGACGCTGTCGAACCGGCCGGCCACGCGGTTGAAGTAAACGAGATCCTGATTTTCCCTACGTTCGAGAATCCGCTTCAGGTTTTGGCGATCCGTCTCGTGCTCGGGAATCTCGGCGGCCCCGGCGGCAGCCAACTCAATCAGCCCCCCGTTTTCGTTGCCGCGAGCCACGCGATAGTAGGCGTTTTTGCCATCGCGACTCGACTCGACCAGCCCGGCGTCCTGCAGTTGGCCAAGGTGCATCGAGATGCCGGACTGCCGCATGCCGGTGATGTCAGTCAACTCCCGCACCGTCAGTTCGCTCTCGCTCAACAACGCGACCAGCCGCACCCGGGGCGGGGCAGAAAGCGCGCGGAGAGCCTTGAGCGTGGAAGCCATCGATTAGAGCTTGGCCGCCCACTTGGCCAGGTCGGCGTCACTCGCGGCCGCCTCCGCCACGCGCAGCCGGTCTCCCGCGCCGACCGCCTGATACACATCGTTCATGTGGGTGGTGGAAAATTGCGAGCCGGTGTTGTGCAGGAACTTCGGCGTGGCGCCCCCCGTCAGCCCGATCCCCTCGAAGCCACCCAAGCGATAAAAACCGGGGTAAAACAAATCCGGCGCCACCATCGATTCGTCGTCCATCGCGAACAGCCCGCAGTCCGCAATCGTGGCATCCGCCATCGGCGAGGCCGACTGCACCCACAACCCGGCGCGACCGACCCCGGCGAGGATCACCTTGTCGCCCAGCCGACGGGCGTGCCGCGTCACGGCGAGGAGGTCAAGCACCCGCTCCTGCAGGTCGGTGCGATTGTAAACAGTGAAGTAATTCCGGGTGAGATCGCGCTTGGCTGCAACGTCTGCGTCGGCCAGTTCGCCGGTCTGGTACAGGCCCGGCGCCAGCACACCCACGCCCTGCTCCAGCAGCGCCTTGGCCAAGCCGGTCGGTGCACTGTCCGGCCCGAGCAATGCGCCCCTGCCCTTGGGATGTACGACGACCGCCCAGTTTTTCGCGCCGCCCTCCGGGGCGAATTGCGTCACCGGCACCCGGTTCCCGAGACCGTCCAAGCCAAGCGCAAATTGCGTCACCGCGAGATCGCCCACAGCCGCTTGGCCAAGTTTTTCGGTCAGCAATTTTGCCGGCGCAATGGGCATCTGCAGCGTGCGCTCCCAGGCCAAGCGCATCCGTTTTTGATATTTCTTGAGCGACTTTTCATCGCTTGGCTTGCCATCGATCAGTGCCTCGTGCGCCTGCTGCTTGAGATATTTGATCAGGTCTTCTCGGTTCACTGCGGACTCCGGCACTTTGCCCCCGTTGAGAAACAGCAGCTTGTCGTCCGGCTCCTTGGCATACGGAAATTCCTTCTCCAGCGTGTTCGGCGCGTCGGTCAGCAGCCACTTGTTGAAAAAACCGTAGACCGATTCACGCGTGGCCCGGTTGTAGTTGTGCACGTAATCGTGCAACACGTAGTCGACGTGTTGTGTCGCCCCAAGCGCGCGGTAGGCAGAGCGGATGCCCGGCCCCTCAAGTTCCATCGTGGTCTTGGTCCAGTCGCCGGTCGCGGCGACGAGCATCTGCGGTCGCGGCGCCACGGCGGCGGAAATTTCCATGTTGGAAAACTGGACGCGCAGCCCCGGCGCATTCTCGCAAAGGCAACCGCCCTGCATGGAGTGGGACACCATCACGCACGGCGCCTGCGCCGCGAGCCGGTCGTCCACCAGTCCCAGCATGAACGTCTGTGTGCCGCCGCCGGAACCTCCGGTGCAAGCCAGCCGCGAGTGATCAACCTCCGGCAGAGTCTCGAGAAAATCCAGCGCGCGAATACTGTTCCATGTCTGCAAACCCATCAGGTTGATCCCCCAGAGCTGGCTCACCAAATCGTTGGCGTACGTGCGGTGGTCTCCAGCCTGCTTGGTGTCATTGTAGCCGAACATGTCGTAGGCGAATGCCACCATGCCGCGCTTGGCAAAGTTGATGCACCGCGCCGGCACACTGCCCTCCTTGCGATTGACCAGCCGACCCTCCGCCCAGTGGCCGTGCGGGTTGAGAATCGCCGGCACCTTGCGGTCGGTCTTCAGCTTGGGCCGGTAAAGATTGCCGTAGAGGTAATAGCCCGGGTGAGTCTCGATCGAAACATTTTCCACCGTGTAATCGCCGCGATCGATCCGGCCGGTGATCACCGGATTGAGCGGCGTGCGTTTCGGCATCGGGTAGAGGCCCAGCGCCACCTTGGCCTGCAGTCGAATGGCTGCCGCCCGGGCCTTCCACGCCCCGCCGCTGGCCACGTGAGGAAAGGCCCACTTGGTGTGCAATGTTCTCGGACCGCCGGTTCGGGCGTCCTGCGCTGGCAGAACCTGGGCGTGGGATTGTTGCGCTTGGCCAAGCGCCAAGCCAAGAACACTTACAGAAAGCAGTAACCGGAATGTCATGCGGCGACCGTTACATCCCGTGAACGCGTTTTCAAGTCAGGCGTTGAGTGCGTCATTCTTGATGACGAAGTAGGAATGACAAACAGGAGGACAGATGGTTTATCACAATTCGCGACAGCGTCGTGGAGTGCGGTGCTCCGCACCGCTTTGGATCGCCCCAAAAGCGGCAGGGACTGCCGCACTCCAAGACGCTTCCGCGCCCAATCCAATCCGCTTGGCCAAGCGCAGCCTATCTTGATCGTCAGGCGTTAAGCGCCTCGGCTGACTTGGCCAGGCTGTCGTTGTCGGCGACGTTAAGCACCTCCAGCCCGCGATCAATCCTTCGCATGAACCCGGTCAGCGCCGTGCCCGGGCCAAGCTCGATGAAGCGCGTCACCCCGTCTGCAATCATCGCGCGGATGCACGCCTCCCATCGCACCGACGACGTCACCTGATCCACCATCGTCCCGGCGATACTCGCGGCGCCGACGTGCGCTTGGCCGGTGACATTGCTATAAACCGGCACCGAGGGCTCGCGCAACTCGACCTTGGCCAAGGCCTCGGCCAAGCCGGCCTGTGACGGTTGCATGAGCGGCGAGTGATACGCCCCGGCCACCGGCAACGGGATCGCGCGCTTGGCCCCGGCCGCCTTGGCCGCCTCGCAGGCGGCGTCCATTTTGTCGGCGTCTCCGGAGAGGACGATTTGCCCTGGGCAGTTGAGGTTGGCCAGGCTCACGCCGGCCTGTTCGCAGACTCCGCGCACCGCCTCCTCATCGAGACCGACGATTGCCGCCATCCCGCCGGAGCTGGCCTCGCATGCCTCCTGCATCAGCTTGCCGCGCCGACGAACCACGCGAAGGCCATCCTCAAAGCCAATCGCATCCGCAGCGGCCAACGCAGTGAACTCGCCCAGCGACAAACCGGCCGTGGCTTCAAATGAAATCGACGGAGCCTGTTCGCGGAGCAATTGAAGCGCGATCCAGCCAACGAGATAGATCGCCGGTTGCGCGTGCTCCGTGCGCACCAGTTCCTCCTCCGGCCCGGAAAAACAAATCTCACTCAGGCCGTAGCCCAGCGCCTCGTCGGCCTCGGCAAACAGCGACTTCGCAGTCGGATGCGCCTCGGCCAGATCTTTCCCCATCCCGACAACCTGGGCTCCCTGCCCGGCAAACAGCAATGCAGTTTTCGCCATGTGCCGGAGACTAGTCCAAAGGCTTGATGGGGTAAAACTCGGAAGGGGTGTGTTCGCGGGTCATGATCTTGCGCAAGCTCGCCACGACCTCCGGGTTGTCGGCGGCAACGTCGTTGGATTCACTGATGTCCGCCTTTAGGTCATAGAGTTGAATCTTGAGCGGTCGCTTGTTGTTTTTGCGCAGGATGTTTTGGCGCACCGCCTTCCAGCGGCCGGCCCAGACCGCCTGCTGGCCGCCGTAGCCGGAAAATTCCCGGTACAAAAACGGACGCGGATTCTGTTTCCTGCCGCGCAAAACATCGGCGATGCTAAGGCCATCGATGTTGTCCGGGGCAGCCTTTTTTTCGCCGATCAAATCGAGCAGCGTCGGCACCCAATCTTCGAGGCCGGTGACGTAGTCCGAAGTCGTCCCCTCCGGCACGCGACCGGGCCAACGCACAATCATTGGCACGCGGATGCCGCCCTCGTACAGCGAACCTTTCAGGCCGCGTAGCGGCTTGACGCTCTCAAAAAAATCGTAGTCCACCTCGGCCTTGAGATGCGTCGTGCCGTTGTCGGACGTGAACACCACGATCGTGTTTTTCGCGAGGCCAAGCTCGTCGAGCAGATCGAGCACGCGGCCGATGTAGCGATCCATCCGCGTGATCATCGCGGCATAGGCGGCGCGCGGCGTGAAGTGCGGCGTATAGCCGTAACCCTTGGCACGGACGAACGGCGGGTCGTTCCACTTTTGCGCGAGGTATGGTTTCAATTCCTCGTCCGGCACGTGCAGCGCGACGTGCGGGATGACAGTCGGGTAGTAGAGGAAGAACGGTTTCTCCTTGTGATCGCGGATGAACTTCAGTGCCTGTTCGTTGATACGGTCCGGCGCGTAGTCCTTGCCCTTGAAGACGTCGTAGCTGCGCGGGTCGGCGGGGTCGGCGCCCTTGGGCAGCGAGGCGTGTCCCGGCACCGGCGGCTCGTTGTTCAGCGGCACGCGCTTGAGGTTGCTCCACAAATAGTTTGGGTAGTAGCTGTGTGCGTGGCGTTGGCAGTTGTAGCCGTAGAAACGGTCAAAGCCCTGATGAATCGGATCGCCCTCCGAACCGGGGAACCCCAGCCCCCATTTGCCGAACGCGCCGGTGGCGTAGCCCTGGTCGCGCAGCAACTCGGCCATCGTGATTTCGTCCTTCGGGATTGGACGCTGGCCTTCCGGCTTGATCTCACCGTTGTTCCGCACGAACGCATGCCCCGGGTGCTTGCCGGTCATCAACACGCAGCGCGACGGCGCACAGACCGCGTTGCCGGAGTAGTTGCGCGTGAACCGCATCCCCTGCTTGGCCAAGCGGTCGAGGTGGGGAGTCTTGATTTTCTTCTGTCCGTAGCTCCCCAACTCGGAGTAGCCGAGGTCATCGGCCATGATGAAAATGATGTTTGGCTTGGCCGCATTGGCCTTGGCCAAGCTGCCCACAAAAACCAGCACCAACGCCAGCTTGGCCAAGCGACAACCGTACAGTTTGATTTGTTGCATCGGCGTCAGCGTCACACAACCCATTTGGCGGAACAAGGAAAGGATGATGACTTGAAAACAAAGAAGCCGGCCAAGCCGAAGCTTGACCGGCCAAATTTCGTTCCGAAGCGCCAAGGTTGGAGAAACCTTCAAGCTCTCCGGTGAACTTTCGATTAATGCGATGTCGGTTTTAGCGGAAATCCACGACAGCACTCGCATCAGACACCGTGCGAACTGGCCGCAAGCTCCACCAAACTCCCCGATTCGTCAAGTGTTTTTCACGATTTTTTGAGTGATCTTAACACAATCGAAACGCAGCCGACGCACTCACGATAACCTTGCAGTAACATTTTACGGTCAAACGGCGTATTTGCGGAAGTGGCATCGGGGCTGCTCCAGCTCCAACGGCGTTGATGCTGATTTGACGCCGCCCTCATTTGCCCTACTTTTTCCGAACGATGTTGCGACTACTACGTAATGCTCTGCTCACCGCCGCGCTATTGGCGGTTGGGGCCTCCGTTGCCCACGCGGCGGATTGGCCCAACTGGCGCGGCCCCGATCACAACGGTGTTTCCCGGGAAACCGACTGGTACGAAAAATGGCCCTCGCGCGGCCCCAAACGACTCTGGAAGGCCTCGGTCGGTACCGGCTTCGCGGCGGTCTCCGTGGCCAACGGCCGGGTATTCACCATGGGCAACCGCTCGGCACGCGATCAGGTCATCGCGCTCGATGAGGCCACCGGCGAGGAGTTGTGGAAGCACACCTACTCCGAGCCGCTCACTCCAAACCTCTACGACGGCGGCCCCAACGCCACCCCGACCGTCGACGGTGAATTCGTTTACACGCTGAGCAAGACCGGTAAGGCGTACTGCTTCAAAGCGGCCACCGGCGACGTGGTTTGGACCAAGGACCTGAAGCGGCTTTACAACGCACGGGTGCCGAGTTGGGGCTTCGCCTCATCGCCGCTCATTCAGGGCGAGCGCGTGGTCTACAACGTCGGCACACGGGGTGTCGCCCTCAAGAAGGACACCGGCCGACTCGCGTGGAAAACCGGCAGCGGCACCGCCGGCTACGCGACCGCCGTCCCGTATGATCACAACGGCAAGGAGGCGCTGGTGATGTTCGCCGGCGACAGTGCCTACGGGGTCGACCTCGCGAACGGCAGGCAGCTTTGGAAAAAATCGTTCCGCACCAGCGCCAGCGTCAATGCCGCCGACCCGGTGCTGTACGACGGCAAGATTTTCCTTACCTCCAACTCGCGCGACGGTGAGCTGATCGAGCTGCGCGGCACAAGTACCCGTTCCAAGTGGAAGAACCGCAACATGCGCATCCATTTCAACGCCGGCGTGGTCGTGGGCGAATACCTTTACGGCGCGGACGGACGGATCGAGCGCGGCAAAACAGTTCGCTGTATCAATATGAAAACCGGCGAGACCGAGTGGACCAAAAGCAACATGCCGTGCAGCTCCATCACCGCCGCCGATGACAAGCTGATCATCCTCACCCGCGACGGCAACCTCTACATCGCCGAGGCCTCACCAAGCCGGTTCAAGCAACTGGCCAAGTCCCGCGTGATCACCGGCACCTGCTGGACTGTCCCGGTACTGGCCAACCGCAGCCTCTACGTACGCAACTCGCGCGGTACACTCTACAAGCTGCAGATGAGCGAGATGGTCGTCGAGCCACAGCCGTTGGCCGTAAAACTCGACGGAGCCGACCTGA
Source organism: Verrucomicrobiales bacterium (assembly GCA_028817635.1). GTDB lineage: Bacteria > Verrucomicrobiota > Verrucomicrobiia > Limisphaerales > UBA1096 > UBA1096. The sequence continues at coordinate 11,285 of JAPPPH010000358.1, forward strand.
AGTTTTCGTGGCCGGCGAAGGGCACCTTCATCCTCGAGTCCACCGAGGCGCTTGGCCAAGCGGCAGACTGGCACGAAGTCGGCAGCGGTGCGGCCAAGGAGGACGACCGGATGACCGTCCGCGTGCGCCCCAGCAAATCCGGTCAGAAATTTTTCCGACTCCGCAGTAAATGAACTTGGCCAAGCGCAACGGATTCACCCTGATCGAGCTGCTAGTGGTAATCGCCATCATCGCCATCCTTGCCGCCCTGCTGCTCCCCAGCCTGGCCAGTGCCAAGGAACGCGCGCGGCGGACGAACTGCAAAAATCATATCAAGCAATTCCTCACCGTCGCCCACCTGTACGGAGGCGATAACGAGGGTAAACTGCCCAGCGGCCTTTCCGACGCCAAGGAGCCGAAGGACGACCACACTCCGCTGATCTCCACGCCGATCCGCGCCGAGCTGCTCAAGTATGCGCCGTTCAACATCTACGAGTGCTCCAACCTCGGCAAACCGTTTGGCAACCCGAACGGCTGGCTGTTCGAGGGCTGGGGCTACGTGATCGGCTACAACTACCTCGGCGGCCACTACCAGACCCCGTGGCCACCGCTGGACGGATTCCAGGGGTGGATCTCCCCGCAGACCCTCTCCGACGATCCCAGCCTACCGCTCGTTACCGACCTCAACACTTGGTCGCCCGGCTACATGCACACCCTCGCCCCGCATGGGCCAAGGGGACCGATCCTTTTTGACTACGGCACCGCTGAGGACGAGGAGATCGACTACTCCAACCCCAGCGCCGAGGGTGCCTCGTCGAAAGACGTCGGTGCCGATGGTGGCAACGTCGGCTGGCTCGACGGCTCCGTCCGCTGGAAGGACATCGACCAGATGAAGCCGTACCGCGGCTCCCAAATGTGGGGCCAAGACGGCGCTTTCTGTCTTTGGTGAGCATTGCCAAGACACGTTTGACTTAGTAAACCGCCTGCGTGTCCGACGCGTCTCCCAGTATCCTGCTGCTCATCCCCGCCTATAACGAGGAGAGCCGCATCGCTCCCGTACTGGAGGATTACGCGGTCTACTTTCGCGAACATCATCCTGAACGCTTTAGCCTCGTCGTCGTGCTCAACGGCTGCACCGACAACACGCTTGGCGTGGTCGAGGCGGCCTCGGAAAAATTCCCCGAGATTCGCTGCGTCAACATCCCCGAGCCAATCGGCAAGGGCGGCGCGTTGATCGAGGGGCTCAAGCTCGCGCCCGAGGCGGATCTCGTCGGCTATGTCGATGCCGATGGAGCCACACCGCCGGCCGCCTTCGACGATCTCGTCCGACAATGTGCCGACACCGATTGCGTGATCGGTTCCCGCTGGCTGGCCGACTCGGTGCTGCATCAGGAACAAACATTTCGACGCCGGTTCGCCAGCCGCGCCTTTCATGCGATCATCCAAGGGTTTTTCTGGATGGGCATCCGCGACACCCAGTGCGGAGCCAAGGTCATGAAACGCGAAGCCGTCGAGGCGATCCACGGCCAACTCACCGTGGCCGACATGGCGTTCGACATCAACCTGCTCTTCGCCCTCAAGCGCTCCGGCTTCAGGGTGCTCGAGGTGCCCACCGAGTGGACGGATCAGGTCGGCTCCAAAGTCGAGCTTGGCCGGACGTCGTTCGTCATGCTGCTGTCGGTGATCCGGTTGCGGTTGTACTACTCGCCGTTCTATCGGCTGCTGGCACCACTGCGCCCGCTCGAGGCGTGGCTGTATCGCAAACTCAGCGCGCCGCCTCCGCTGAAATAACCGGCGTTGCTTCCGGTTATTTTTTCCCGATCACCCTACCCAACCGCTGGATGCCCCTGCGAATATCCGCCTCCGAGGCGGCTCCAAAACTGAGCCGCATCTCATGGCTTGGCTTTCGGCGGGTGGCGTCGTCCGCGTAGCAAAGGT
>JAPPPH010000257.1 GCA_028817635.1 Verrucomicrobiales bacterium
TGGAGCGGGGCTGGCGGTGCTTTGCAATGGCGCATCGCAACGGGGGGAGAGATCGACCGCATGAGCGATCAGCAATGGACCCCTCTCCACTGGGCCACTCGCAACGGCCAACTACCCTCAGTCGATCTGCTGCTCAGGCACGGTGCCGAAGTGAATGCCGTTGGGCATCTCGAGCAAACCGCGCTGCACCTCGCCGCCAAGAACGAGTTTGAAAAAACCGTCAGTCGCCTGCTCGAAGCCAAAGCCGATCCGAACGCGAAGGATGTCAACGGCCAGACGCCGATTCACTTCGCCGCATTGGACGGCTACACAGTGATTGTCACCGAGCTGCTGGAAAACGGTGGTGACATCGAGGCCAAGACCGACTGGGGCGCCACGCCACTCAGCGCAGCAGCCGCGCGCGGGCGAACCTCAACAGTGGCGGCGCTGCTCGTCCGGGATGCAATCGTTGACCCGGTGACCGACGCCGGCTGGACTCCGTTGTTCGCCTCTGTCGTCGGCAAGTTCAAGGCGCCCACCAAGTTTCTCCGCGACAACGGCGCCAACATTCACGTGGTGACCCAGGCCGGCAACACCCTGCTGCACGCCGCTGCGTCGAGTGGTATGGATGAACTGATCACGGAACTGCTCGAGGCGGGGCTGGACATCAACGCCGAGGACGAAGGCGGACGGACGCCACTCGATCACGCCATCGGCAATTTGTGGAAAACCACCCCGGAACTGCTGAAATCCAAGGGAGGCAAACCGGGGCCGAAACCAACACTGCACCACGCGGCGTTCACCGGTGACTTGGCCGCCGTGAAACAATTGGTATCCGCCGGAGCCGACCTCTCGCAGCGCGACGACTGGCAACTGCCGCCGCGCAACTGGACGCCGCTCCACTACGCCGCCGCCGGGGGCGACCAAGCCGTAATCCGCCACCTTATTTTGGCCGGGGCCGATGTTCGGGCGATTGATTATTCAGGCTGGACCCCGATGGTCGTCGCGCTGGTCAATCGGCACATCGACGCAGCAAACCTGCTAAAACGCTGGCAGTCGCTGCCCGGCATCGTTAACCTCCGATACACCGGCCAGATGAGTTTCGACGTGGTGGGCGTGGCCGACACGGAGTGCGAGGTCGAGGCATCGACCGACCTGAAAAAATGGCACGTCGTCGGGCGGGTAAAACTGAAGGATGGAAAAGGCCGCTTTTTCGACCGCCGCCGAATCCTGCTCCCCCGCTGCTACTACCGGGCCAAGGTGGTGGAGTAATCAATAGTTCTCGAAGATTTGCACGGACTCGCTGGCTCGCCCCTCCAGTTCGCGATAAAAGCCTCACCCGCGATCCCTCACAAAGCAAAGCGTACTCCACACGATTTCGGTTTGTGATTGACTGCGACCGCAACAATACAAAGCATTCCCAAATCCATGCGTTACTCATCACGACTCAACCAGCTTGCGGCAGTTTTCATCTGTGTATCGCTCTTCATCGCGTTACCAACAACTGGTCACACGGCAGACAAGTCAGATGCCATTCGGCAATTTCAAAAGTCGCTGATCGACGACGAGATCACCGGCAGCAATGTGGTCATGATTCATCGGGACGGAAAACGAATCTATCACAAAGCCGTGCAATCGGGAAAAGAAGGGGACCGGGATATCGATTCCAAAACCCTGTTCCCCATCTGGTCGATGACGAAACCGATCACCACCGTCGCGATGATGATCCTGCACGAACAGGGCAAGTTTGATTGGAATGACGAGGTTTCAAAGTTCCTCCCCAGCATGGCCAAGCTCACGTGGCGCGATGGTGACGAAATCAAGCCGTGCACCAAGCCGCTGCGCATCATCCATCTAATGACGCATCGTTCCGGTTGGGAATACGACGTGCGTCCCGGCTACGAGACGGTGTACTCGCCGAACATCGCGTTCGACTCGATTTACCCCATCCAGACTCGATACGACGACCTCCAGTCGTACGTCGAGGCATGCGCGAAACACCCCCTCGCATTCGAGCCGGGCTCCCGCTATCTCTACGGCATCAACCAAGCCATCCAAGGCCGAATTGTCGAGGTCATCACCGGGATGCCTTTCGAGGCATATCTTCGCAAGGTCATCTTCGAGCCGCTTGGCATGAAGGACACCGGTTTCAGCATGACCGCCGAGCAGCGATCACGATTCCAGCCGCTCTGGTTCAACGCAGGACATCTAAAGGGCTACACCCATCTGCTCGACGAGTTGTCCTACAGCCCGAAAAGCCGCGCACACTTTGGCGATGGTGGACTCGTTTGCACGTTGGAGGATTACGCCCGTTTTTGCGAGATGCTCACGGACGGCGGCCTGTTCCGAGGCAAGCGCATTATTTCACAAAAAAGCATCGACACCATGACCGCCAAATGGTCGGAAGGTTTCCCGGAAGAACCCGACTCCTTCCCACCCATTCCCGGATACATCAACGGCTTTTCGCTGTTCGTGCTGGACGATCCATCGCACCACGAGACAACCGCACCCAAGGGTATTTACGGCTGGGTGGGCTATCATAACACCCACTTTTGGATCGACCCGAAGAACCGTCAGTTTGGCCTGTTCATGAGCCGGGCC
>JAPPPH010000019.1 GCA_028817635.1 Verrucomicrobiales bacterium
CGCCTACTCGAAATATTCCGGGCATGGAACGATCACGGCCCGGATTGTGCGCCCGATGAGTTCGCAATGGACCAAGCCGGGCGTGATGATGCGCGAGACGCTGGATGCCGATTCTCGGCACGCCTCGGTTTTGTTGTTGCCGCACTGGAGCGGCGCGCTCGTGACACGTACCGAGACCGGCGGCGAAACCAGCACGCACGGCGCACGGCACATTGGCGAGAAGCACATCATCAAAAAGAACCGCCTGAGTACGCCGTACTGGGTGCGACTGATCCGCTTCCGCAACCAATTCACCGGCTACATGTCGGCGGATGGTATTGATTGGCAGCAACTCGGTTCGGTTGAGATTCCGATGAGCGGTACATTCTATGTCGGCCTGCCTGCCTGCTCTCAATTGGACAAAGTCACCACCACCGTGACATACGACAACGTCAGCATCCCGCTCTGGCGGAAGACCGACGGCGAACGCCAGATCACCGCCCGACCGGAGCCGCGTTGGCACAAGGAACCTTGGTACAAGCGGCACGATGCGTTCAACGAGCGTGTCCGGCAGGGCAACGTTGGCATGTTGATGATCGGTGACTCAATCACCCACTGGTGGGATCGCGCCGGAAAGGAAATCTGGGATCACTACTATGCCAAGCGCAACGCGGTGAACCTCGCGATCAGTGGCGACCGCACCGAGCATGTGCTCTGGCGGTTGGAGAACGGCAACATCGATGGCATCTCACCCAAGGTCGCCGTCCTCATGATCGGCACAAACAACCACATGAGTAGTCCGCCTGAAGTCACCGCCCGCGATATTCGGTTGATCGTTAAAAAATTACGCACCAATTTACCGGAAACCAAGGTGCTGGTGTTGGGCATCTTCCCGCGCGGGGGCGACGACAACGACGGGGCGAGGCAGATCAACATGAAAGTGAACCGGTTGATCGAGGACATCGGCGATGGCGAGTGGGTGCACTACGCGGATATCGGTCAGGCGTTCCTCAACGGCCGCCGCATGCGGGGCGACCTGATCCCGGACGGCTCCCATCCCAACACGAAAGGCTACGCTGCGTGGGCCGTTGCGATGGAGCCGATTCTGGCCAAGCTGCTGGGCGAAGCGCCGATCGCTCCGCCGAAGTAGGCCAAGCGCTTGGCCAAGCGCGCTACTTCGACCCCTTCCGGGTCGGCTGGCGCTTGGCTTTTTGTTGGAGCCACTCGTGATGGACGCGGGCCACCTGGCCCATGTACCCGTGCGACTCGTGGCCCTTGGCTGACAGCGCGATGTACTTGGCCGCCTTTTCCTCCTTGCCCTGCGACTCGAAATAGAGGCCAAGGTAGAGGTGCCCGTAGAATTGGTTCCGCGCGAGTGCGCCGGGGGCGGGGTCGCCGGCCTTGATCGCATCGAGCACCTGCTGCTCGGTTCCCTTGCCGGCAAACAACGCGTGAATTTGTTTCAACGGCACGCGCCGGTCGGAGGTGATCTTGATGAAATGTTTCTCGGCCTCGGCGACGCCGTCGGTCTTGGCTACGCAGAGGTAATGCCAGACCGCGTTCTCGACGTCCTGCGTGTTGACAGTCTGGTGCACCTCGAACTGCTTGCGCCCGGCCTTGTATTTGCCGGCGTAGTAGTGAACGAGGCCGCGTTGCCAGTGGTACGGTTCCTGACCGGGCACCATCTCGATGAACTTGTCGAAGTCAGCAAGCGAGTCGTCAAACTTTAGTTGAAAAAAACGAACCACGCCGCGCCGGTGATACAGCCCGGAGTTGTTCGGTTCCTTCTTGAGGATGGTCGTGTAGTCGGCCTCGGCCTTGGCCGGCTGGTTTTCTTCCTCGTGAATTCGGCCGCGAAGCGTGAGCAGCGTCGTGTTGTCCGGGTGTTTTTGAATGCCGTCGGTTGCGAGTTTGACCGCCTTGGCCGCGTCGCCGAGCGAGTAAGCGTTGCGGATTTCGTTGGCAAGTTTCTCCACGGTTTCCGCCTGGCCAAGGGCTTGGCCAAGCACGCAGGTAGCCGCGACGAGCAGTGTGCGCAGGGTGCGAGTGTTTCGGTTCACGGCGTGGATGTTGGGCGAGCGGCCGGCCCAAGGCAAGTTCGCGTGGGCTTGGCCAAGCGCGGTTGGGTCGGTAGTTTTCCGGCATGTTCAAGGTGGTGATCACCGATTATATCGGCCCGGAGGTCGAACCGGAGAAGGCGCTAATTGGCGACCTCGCTGAGATTGTATGTCTGCGGGCACGGTCGGTGGCCGAACTCGAGCGCCGGGTGGAGGATGCCGACGCCATCATTATTTTCCACGAGGTCACACTGCCGGGCGAATTGATCGATCGTCTCGAGAATTGCCGGGTGATTGCCCGCGGCGGAGTCGGGTACGATGCAGTGGATTTTCGCCGGGCCGGCAAGCGAGGCATCCCGGTCTGCAACGTGCCGGACTACGGCGTGGACGAGGTCGCGAATCAGGCGATCGGGATGATGATCGCCTGCAACCGTGGCTTCATGAAGGCCGAGCGGGGGCTGAAGGCACCGCTCGAGCCGTGGGACTGTCGGGCGGTAGAACCGGTCAAGCGCTTGGCGGGGGCGACGCTTGGGATCGTTGGCC
>JAPPPH010000001.1:0-1148 GCA_028817635.1 Verrucomicrobiales bacterium
TTACTTGTTTCCAATCGGACGATGGTGTCCGGCGGGAATTTCGCCGTGAGCGTGGCGCGGTCGGTTCCCGGCGAGGCGTTCAGTTTTACAGAGGAGAGTTTTTTGGCCTGCCGGTATTTGCCGTCGGGCAGTCGTGTGGGGAGTTTGTATTTCGGATCGGTCAGGATTTTGACGACCGCCTTGTCCTTGGCGCGGAGTTTTTCCGGCGTGTTGAGTTTCCACTCGTGACTGATGTCGCGGCCGCGGTTCCGGAAGTTCTGACCGTCGAGCAAACTGGTCAGCGCCCAGTAAACGTACTCGGTCACCTGACAACCGTAGTCGCAGGTGCGGTCATCGTATGAGTACCACGCCCCGGCGGGATATCGGCGGGGGACGGATCGAAAGTAACCGCCCCGTGCGACGTCCATCGCCTTGGCTAACTCGGAGCCTTGCCGCTCGCCGAACACGTCGGGGTAAGTCTCGGCGTAACCGATGGAGGTGAGAATGTGCAGAATTTCCTCAATCGAGGCATCGAACTCGTAGGAGTTAGGATCGTGCGGCCCGCCATTGGGCAGCGTCTCGGTGGCGAAAAGTCCCTGCAGCGCGTAGTCGTCGACCTGATCATCCAGTCGGTCATGGAGCCGATCCAGTTCACGTTCATTGTAACCCATGACAACGGCCGAGCGCTCGCTCCAGAGGGTGTCGTTTACCTTCGGGTTGTCCGGTTTCCCATCGCGATTATTGTCGAGGAAATCGGCGGTGATGTCGGCGGCATGGAGCAGCTTGGCCTCCGGCACACGGCTGGTGGCGTGGATGAACAGTCCGAAAACCTGAACGTACCTCGGGAGGGCGGTGTTCAGCTTGGGCAGGCGCCCGTTTTTACCTTCGTGGATTTTGAAATCCGGGGCAGTGTTTTGATCCGCTTGGCCAATGGCGGTTGCTGCCAAAAGAAACAGGGCCGTGCCAAGGATGGCACCGGCCCTGCGAAGTTGGATTGAGACTGCGCTCATGGCAGCTTGGCCAAGCGCTTGGCCAAGCGGTTACTTGATCTTCTCGGAGGTGAACGGCGAGGCCGGCAGCCCGGCTCCATTGACCAGATTCGGTTCCGCCTCCTGATTCCAGCCGAAGCGGACGTTCTTCGGTTCGCGGACCGCCTTACTGGTGACAAT
>JAPPPH010000001.1:1158-2570 GCA_028817635.1 Verrucomicrobiales bacterium
GACAATCAATTCGTCCTCGTGGATGTAGGCACCGGCCGGGAACCATTTGCCGTCCGGCCCCTGCAGCTCGAAGTGAGTGAGCGGCTTGTCGTTGCTGGACTTGATGCCCTTGCCGTGGTCGAACTTGACGATGATTCGGTGGTCCTTTTCCTTGAAGGACTTGAACAACGGGCCGGAGTAAACGAGATCCTTTTTGCCGTAATTCTTCGCGAGTGCCCAGAGTGCGAGGCGGCGTCCGACTTCCTGCTTGTTCTTCGGATGAATGTCGCGGGTGTTGCTGATGTCCGTGGTCACAGCCATGCCGGTGTGCGGGATGTCGAGAGCACTGAGTTGTGCCTGCCAAATCCCCGCGAGATCGTGCGGATTGCGGTTGCCGTACTTGAACGGCGCGAGTTGCACGAAATAGAACGGCAGCTTCTTGTTTTTCCAGACCGAGCGCCAGCCGTTGATGAGGGCTTTTTTCTTCTCGTAATAGAGCATGCCCTCGCCGTTGTTCGATTCGCCCTGATACCAGATTGCGCCACGGATGCCGTACGGTTTCAGCGGCGAGATCATGCCGTTGTAAAGCGCGAGTGCGGACTGGTGGTGAATGTTCCCGTTGCCGCCTTTCTTCGGGTAGTCCTTGAGGTTGTCGGCGATGTTTTTCAGTGCGGGGACGGACTTGAAGCCAGCGGGAGGCGTCCACGGCTCGATGCGCGTGCCACCCCAGTTTGAACCGAGCAGGCCGATCGGCACGTCGAGTTCGCCCTTCAGGTGGCGGGCGAAGTAGTAGCCGACGGCAGTGAAGTTCGCGACGGTATCCGGGCTGGCTACCTCCCAACCTCCGCGCTGGGGAGTGACGTCCTGCTCTGGCTTGTCGGAGGGGCGGTGGGGAACCTTGATGTGGCGGATCAGTGGATGTTTGCCATTGGCAATCTCCTCCTGTGGGTTGGCCGATTGTGAGACGCGCCACTCCATGTTGGATTGGCCGGAGCAGAGCCACACCTCACCAACGAGCACGTCTTTGTACTCGATCGTATTTTTGCCTTTCACTGAAAAAGGGACGGGAGTCTTGCTGGCTTTGAGAGGCTTGAGTCGTACCTGCCAGGCACCTTTCTTGTTGGCCTTGGTTGACTTGGTTTGACCTGCCACGGCCACGGTCACTTCCTCACCGGGTTCGGCCCAGCCCCAGACTGGGAGTCTTTGGCCCTGCTGCAAAACCATGTGGTCGCCAAAGACCGATGGGAGTTTGACGTCGGCCTGAATAGCCGCTTGGCCAAGCGCAAATGCACCGGCTACGAAGACAATACGACGGAGAAAAGAAACAGAGTTCGCCATGCCCCGATTGAGCCGACTGCCGGCTGAGGCGTCAACAGTTTATTCTCCGGTGATGTGGAGGTGAATGCGGCGGGAGTGCGGGTGGGTGCGGTGTT
>JAPPPH010000278.1 GCA_028817635.1 Verrucomicrobiales bacterium
TTTTTCGAGGAGACCAAGCTGCTCGTCTTTAGGCAGTAATTTGAAATCCGCTTCCACCTGTTCCATTGTCTTCATTTTTCTAAAATTAGTACAGCCAGCCGCTGATTGTTCCGTCTTGTGCCAGCGTGGCACCGTGCCGTCGGAAGGCCCAGCACATATAGCTGACGCTGACAAAATACGATGCCGGCACGCGATTCGCCGCGCCGATTTTCACACCGAGTAACGTGGTTTTCCCGCCGAATCCCATCGGGCCGATTCCCAACTCGTTGGCAGTTTTCAAAATGTCCCGCTCCAGTTCATCCAGTTTCGGATCCGGATTGCGGTCATCGAGCATGCGAAGAAATTCGCGCTTCGAAAACTCATAGCCCGAGGCACGGTCGCCACCGATGCACACGCCGAGAATGCCCGGCCCGCAGCCTTTGCCCTGTGCCTGATGCACCGCCTCGAGGATCACCTTGCGGCAGCCGTCGAGATCACGATTCGCCTTGAGCGCGGTGTTTGGCAAAGAAAACTGGGCCCCGACATTTTCGCAGCCACCTCCCTTGAGCATCAGGCGCACCTGAATCTCATCGGATGCATGCTGATGAAAATGCATGTTGGGCGAACCGGGGCCGAGGTTGGTACCGTCGTTTTTTCCTGTGATCGAATCCACTGAGTTTTGGCGGAGATACCCCAGCTTCGTGGCCGCGACGACCGCCTCCCGGGCCTCAGCCTCGAACTCGACCTGATTCAAGCCAACCGGGCAGTCCACATAAAAAAGGATGCTACCGGTATCCTGGCAGAGCGGTTGCGACTTGCGCTTGGCCAGCTCGATGTTCTTCTCGATAATCTCCAGTGCCGACTTGGCGATCGTCCCTTCCTTTTCCTGCTCCAGCCCGCGCAAAATGCCGCGCTGCACATCGTCGGGAATCTCCGCCGAAGTGCGCCGTATCAATTCTATTAATGACTCCCTGAGTCCATGCATGCGGAGCCGAGCGTAGGAGTTGGCAAACAGGGTGTCAACGGGAACGCCGGTAACCTTTACGCTCCCGGGCATTCAAATCCTTCAGGTTTACCTGCATCCCTCCCACGTTTTCGTCGATCATGCGGATGAAGTTTTCGCAACTGCAAGCCGAGCCCCCGAGGCTGATGACCGTCTCACGCTCGGCGTAGTCGTTGGTCACCGCCATGACCTCACCGTACGGCTTCATCAGGTGCGCGACACGCTCGATCACCTGATCGGCCGTCTGGCCTTTCTTGGAAAACAACACCTCAATGCCGCTCCGGGCTGTTTCATTTTTTGGAGTGCCGGGGGGAGCGCCGCCGCCATCGAAGATTACTGTCACCGGGGTACCGGACGCATCCTGATACTGCGTCAGCACCCCCACGAGTGCATCCCGTGCGTAAAATGAATGCCGCGGCTTGCCCGGCGCCAGCTCTGGCCAGTGGTGCAGTAGACTGTAGCCGTCCACCAGAATGCGAACGATCCCCATGGGCAAAAGGCTACGGCCCGGACCGCGCTTGGCCAAGCGCTTGGTTTGATGCTAGCTTGGCCAAGCGGCGATGCCGATTTACGAATACGAACTGTGCGACGACAAGGGCGACTGCAAACCATGCGGCGGCCCGGGTTTCACACTACGCCGTCCCGTGTCTGCCAAGCCACTGGATAAATGCCCCGCCTGCAAACGGCCGGTGCAAAAAATCATCTCCAGCTTCAACACCCCCTCCATCCTCAAGCCGCTCTCCATCAGCGATGCAAAAAAAGCCGGCTTCACCGTGCTGAAAAAAACAAGCAAAGGCGAATACGAACGCCAGTAGCTTGTAAGCTTTTTTCAAATAAGAATGAACAAATCCGGGTTAAGGGGCGTCTGAACCCCTTATGCCTGCAATGTGGGTGTCCGCAGCGACTTCTTCGTTGTGAAGAGATGGCTGTTACCTCAGTCAAAGGAGGTTGGTTTGGTTGTTTGGGTTGACGGGCGTCCCGCAAGGGGCGCCCGTACTTTTTGATAGTCAACGAGTTAGCCTCTGCTCGCCGCCCTCGTCAGGCGATCCCGGATAGCATTCCATTCTGCCCCTGCCGGAAGTGGCTGAACCAGAATGAGTTCCGCCCCTGATTGGTCGCAACGGTTGAGTGCCTCGTAAAGGTTGCGTGCATACCCGTCCGGCGAGGCCGGCATTTCGTGCCATTTTTCCGAGTCCCAGTTGGCCGGCGATGGATCAAAGGAAATCACATGAGCATCGGCATCCGCTTGGCCAAGCGCGGCTTTCCATGATTCTCCTGCGAGGACAACTCGGGCTTTTGGCGAATAATGCCGCAGTAGCTGCCCGGGGCTTTTCAGGGTCGCGCCGGATTGTGGCCCGGTTGCCACGTCGGCATCGCCGAGCAACTCGCGTACTTGCTTGAGGCTGACCATCCCTGGCCGCAGGATGGTCGCCGTTTCGCCGGTCAGGTCGATCACGGTGGATTCAATCCCCACTTCGCACGCTCCCCCGTCGAGGATTAACGGGATTTGGCCATTGAGTTGTTCGGCCACATGCTGCGCGCGTGTCGGGGAAACTCGGTTTGAAAGATTGGCGCTCGGTGCTGCCA
>JAPPPH010000458.1 GCA_028817635.1 Verrucomicrobiales bacterium
TTCGCCAAGGTGGATGCCGACGGCAACGGCGCGCTCACCGAGGCGGAGCTGACGGCCAGTGCCAATCGCGCCGCGGATACGCTGCCCAATTACGCGCTCCCCGCGCTCAATGGCGGCGGCGCGATGGAAATTTTTGTGAGCACGGCCGAGGGCGTGTGTGATTTCATCAGCGCGATGGACACTGCGCGCATTCCCGAGTGGAACACGTGGTATCACCTAATGAACTGCGGCTTTCCGCTCAAGCTCAGTGGCGAGACGGATTTTCCGTGCATGTCCAGCCGCCGCGTCGGCGCCGGTCGCGTATACGTGCAGTTGGGCAAACAAACGAAACTCAACTTCGCCGAATGGTGCCGCGGCCTCGGTGCAGGGCAATCCTACGTGAGCGACGGCTACGCGCACGCGTTGGAGTTCAACGTTGGCGGTCAAACGCCCGGCACGAAAGATGTGCGCTTGGCCAAGCCGGGCAATGTGGTGGTGACGGCCAAGGTGGCATTCGCGCCGGAAACGCCTGAAACCGTGGCGCAGGGCCTACTCAAGCCGCCGGCCGGCCAGCGTATGAGCGGTGACACGGTGAATTTGCACGCCCCGCGTCATCGCAAGTTCGTGAAAGGCGGCGAGCGTTTGGTGGAATTAATCGTGAATGGCCAAGTTGCCGCGAAGAAAATCGTGCCCGCCGATGGGGCGATTCATGAATTGCAATTCGAGGTGCCCATCGCTCGCAGCAGTTGGGTGGCCCTGCGGCATTTTCCGCAGCTCCACACCAACCCGGTGAACGTGATCGTGGCCGGCAAACCCATTCGTGCTTCCCGAGCCAGCGCGCAGTGGTGCGCGGAGTCCGTGAAAATTCTCTGGCACAACCGGCATCGCTTCATCAAACCCGCCGAACGCCCCGCCGCGAAGGCGGCCTACGATCGCGCCCTCAAAACCTACGAACGCATCGCGGCGGAGTCGCCGTAACTATTCGTGATCAACGTGAACTTCGCGGCGACTGAATTTCCAGCCTTGTTTAGTTTTCACGAACGTATCCCGGTATACGCCGGTGTGAATCAACCTTGGAGCGGATTCTCCGGTTGTCTGCCAGGGAACCATGAAAATGGTTTCGCCGTGGATCGATCCGTCAGCTTTGCGGGTGAGCAGTGTGTTCGACTGAAGATGCCGGGTCTGGATTCCCTGTTCGGCAAATTGTTCGAGTTTTTCGTTGGCGAAATTCAGGCGGGCAGTTCGCGAGTGGATTGTATTTTTAAGTTCGCCCCCCGCACGGTAAAGCCAGACGGCATCCTCTGTGAACAGGCCAGTCCAACCCTTGGCGTCTTTGTTGTCCCAAGTATGACCATAGCTCGAGATCAAATCCATGATGGCCTTGCGATCACTCAGGGATATTTTGCTTGGAGCGGGCGCACGGTTAACTTCCACCGAGATGCAGCCGGCTGCAAGTGCGAGCATCTGGAGCAGCATCGAGAAAAACCCACCGCCAGTTAAACTGCTATTCTTCATCCCCAACAACGATGGACAACCGGCTAAACTTGATACCAAAAACGGTTGAGTTTTTTCTGCAACAATCTAGTGCGATCTGAGATGCTTATTTCTTGCCCATCAACTCTTTGAGCTTGGGCACGACGGCGTCGGCCCAGATTTGGTGACCTTTCTCGCTGGGGTGAGTGGTGTCCGGCATCATTTCCTCGGACAGGAAGCCCTTGTCGTCGAGAAACTTCGGTCCGATGTCCATATAGGTGACGTTGGGAATGTCCTTGAGCAGCTTGGGCAGATACGAGTTGAGTTCGATGATTTCCTTTCGGTGAGGATGATCGATGTTGCGTCGGCGCGGGAACACGCCGAGCACGAGAATTTCCATCTCGGGATACATCTCGTTGAGCTTCTTCGCAATAGCCTGCACGCCGTCGGCGGCCTGTATTGGCTGGTCGCTGCCCCAGCAAATGTTGTTGGTGCCGATCATTAACGAAGCAGCCTTGGGGGCGGTTTTGAGTTTGGGGAGATGAGCCAAACGCCAGAGGACGTGGTTGGTGCGGTCGCCGCCAAAGCCAAGGTTTAGCGCGTTCAACGGGGCGAACTGTTTTTTCCAGACTGCTTCGCCGGGGCCGCCTTTGTCGAAGTTGTGCGTAATCGAGTCACCCACCATGAGTAGCTCGATTTGCTGATTCTTTTTCGGGTCGTTGGCCGCCTCGACCAGTGCCATTTTCTCCGCGTGCCGGGAAATCCACCAGGAGGACAGTCGCACCTGAGCTGAGATCGAGGGATGCGGTTTGGCCGCCTTTTGGTCAGCGGATGCAGTGGCGATGGAGACGGTTAAGCCGAGTAACAGGGAGGTTATGCGTTTCATGCTCTGCGGGACTATATCGACCTCACCGGGTGGTGCAAGGATCGTAAAGCGTTGATCGGGTAGGGGAAAACAGTGCGTGATGTTGGGGTTAAACCAAGAACTACTGTTGCTCTTTTGCCGGCGGGACGTCGGCGCTTCCAGCGGTCACACGGACCGACCGGGACGCATGAAAAATGCGTCCCCACATATCCTCTGTCTGCACCGAAATAAGATGTTCCCCAACGGGTAAAC
>JAPPPH010000253.1:0-8840 GCA_028817635.1 Verrucomicrobiales bacterium
GGCTGGAAGCCTGTATGATGTTCGCATTCGTGCTTGGTCGAAAAAGAAAGCCGGGCCTTGGGCGATCAAGGAAAACGCGTTCACGACCGGCGGAGGTGAGGGTGAACAGACGATCGACCACGCGGGCCGTATCGAGTTTCAGGTTATCGAAGGCAATCAAATGCGGCTCATGTGGCCGGCTGGCAAGGGCCGCTTTGTAGTCGAATCCAGCGACCGGATCGGAGGGGGCACTTGGAAGACCGTGGAAATACGGCCCATTCAAGTCTCACAAATGATGGTGATTGATCTCCCGCTTGGGCGTGATGGGATGCAGTTTTTCCGCGTGCGAAATTGAGCCTCAATCCAAGCCGTACTTCTCAATCCACGACTGAGGCAGTGTCCCAAAACTGAGCAACCAGTCGTTGAAGCGGCGCAGCGACCATCCCCGTCCCTCGACCAGTTTTTTGTGTAGTCTCGCGTTTTCAAGTCGTCCCAGCCAGTAACTCATCGGTACTCCGGGACTGCCTGTGTACCAGTTCACGTCGGCCTCGGCGCGTGCCTTTGTGAAGTCGAGGTGTTTTTGCATGTGTTTCACCGCTTGGGCGTAGCTGTACGCGCCGGTTTGCAGTCGGAGATCGACTAGAATCCGATGGCAACGCCATAGCGCATCGTGCAATTGCTGTAGTTTCAATTCGGGTGACTTGATGATCCCGAGGTCGACACACATTTGCTCGCACCAAAGAGTCCAGCCCTCGTAGAAAATGGCGTGCTCATAAAAGACACGCCGCCATTTGCGGGGATGCGCGTTCGCGAAAATGAACTGCAAGTGATGGCCGGGATAGGCCTCGTGTGCGCAAGTGAGTTCGAGGCCAAAATGCTGCTGGCGTTCTGCGAGCTTTTCGGCCTCTGATTTTTTCTTCAGGCCGAGGTCGTTCACCCAGAAGTAGCCGCGTTGCCTTTTGTCAAATGGCCCCGGTGGTGAGTAGGCAGCCATGGGGATGACGTGTGACATGAAATCCGGCACCAGAGTGATTTTTAGTGAGTCGCCTTTCGGAAACGTCATTGCCTTGGCTGCCTTAAATTTCCGGATAATTTCGTTGTTGGTTTTCTGGTAGAGGGCGAGCAGTTCCCCCTTGGGTTGCCAACGGCCACGGGCTCCTTCGACGATCGCCTCGACCGACTTGTTCCTGCTCAGTTTTGTGGACGCTGTCTTTAACAACCCGCTGATGCGGTCGATTTCTGACAGGGCAACGGCCTCCACTTGGCCAATCGTGTAATCGAGGCCAAGTTCGTCGCGAATTCGGCGTTGAAGCATGTCTGCGCCAATGGCGAACGATCCCGGCTTGGCCAAGCGCTTGGCCATGACGCTGCCGTGATATTTGGCGCAGGCGCGCTTGGCCGAACGGAGGAGGGTTGCGTCCTCTTTTTTGTTGCCGTTGGTTTTTAAAAACGAGGCGACTGCATCAAAAAATGAGTCCGCCGCATTAAACATGCCGTCCATGATATTGCGCCACACTAGCTCTGGTCGGTCGATCAGCTTGGCTGCCTGAGTCAAATATCGTGGGGTATGCCGCAGGAGGCTACGGATGTTTTTTGCCGCCCGCTTGGGTTCGGTCTCGCCGCGTTGCATTTCACGAAGAAGGAAGTCGAACACTTCGTCGAGGCCGTGCGGGTCGAGCGTGTGTCGGCCCCGTTCGAAGTCTTCGCATTCACGGAGGAGACGCGCGCGGAATGCCAAGCGATCCAAGTTTTGTTCGTTGGAAAGGGCGGAGGGGGCGATGGTGTCGAGCTTGGCCAAGGCGGCTTGACGGGCTCGATGATGGCGGCGCAAAGCCGGCAGGGTTGCGTTGTTGAATTGTCCTTCGCCCGTGGTCAGGCCAACGTAGGTTGCGTCTGCAGGATGCGTGTCGAAGAACGCGTTGAAATAATCGTTTAGCAGTTGATCGAATGCCCCGGTAACAGAATTCATGGGGAGAGGATTTTATCGGGTTGATTGACGGAGGCCAGCGCTATCCATCGTTAAAGGTACTGCCTGCGGTACTGTAGTGGGGTCATCCCCATGGTTTTTTTGAATTGAACGGTGAACGAGCTTTGGTCGTAAAAGCCAAGCTCGAAGGCAATGTCCCCAATTGGTTGCGCCCCGTTCCCCAGAAGGTCGCAGGCTTCCTGGATGCGAAGTTTGATGATGTATTGCTGGGGGGAGAGGTTGAAATAGCTTTTGAACTTTCGCTCAAACTGCCGGAGGGATAGTTGGCAATTTGCTGCCAGATTGGCGATGGGGATTTTCTCACGAAAATTCTCATGAATATGGTCAAGCGCCGTGTTGATCTCCTGATCAACTGGAAATTTTTCCCGGGATTGATGGTAGTCCTGAATGATGCCCATTATTCCGAGGACCTCATTGGTAGAGGACAAAATGGGGTATTTGCTGGTGAGGAACCACGAGGGGATGCCCTGGCGGTTGAGGAAGAGTTCCCCGATTTTCGTGGCCGGCTCCCGGCTATCCATGATTGCGAGGTCGTCGCGGCGGTATTTCTCGGCAAGTCGCCTCGGTAGCAGGTCGAAATCGGTGTGACCGATAAACGCCTCCTCAGATTCAAAACCGTAGAGGGAGACCAAGTGCTCGTTGGCGGCCAAAAGTACACCGTCCCGATCCTTGGCGAAGAAGGAAAGCCCTGGGACGCAATCGAATAGATGATAAAAACGACTTTCAGGACTGATCGATTGGAGCAGTCGTGAACGCCGTTTTTCAGCCTGAACGGGGTCGATCATCGTCTTTTTTCGTTTATTCTCAAAACCTGCCGACGTGTCGTTTTAATAATAAAATAGGCCGAAGTGTGGCAAGACAAATTCGTTGAATATACGTAGCGTTTGCCCCGTTACAGGGTAGGTTTAATGAATTTGAAAATGAATAAGTTGAAAACCTTGGCGTTGGGCACGCTTGGCGTTTTGATTTTGGAGACTCCCGCGACGGGGGCCGAGTTGTCCGATGCGGCTAAGGTCGAGTATTTTGACAACAAGATTTATCCAATCCTCAAGGAGAACTGTTTCAAGTGCCACGGCGGCCGAGAACGACTCAAGGGCGAGTTTCGCCTGACCAGCCGCGATGGGGTGTTGAGGGGGGGCGAGTCCGGCTCGGCAATTAATCTGAACAAGCCGGAGGAGAGCCTGTTTTTGTCAATGCTCTCCTGGAAAGACGAAAACCACGAAATGCCGCCGGACGAAAAATTGCCGGACGCACAGATTGCCCTGTTGACCGAGTGGGTCAAGATGGGTGCCCCGTATAATCCCGCCAAAGAGATTCACGGTAAAGAGGTGGCCAATGGTGAACTGCCGACCAATAAGATTAACGACCGCACGAAAAATTCATGGGCGTTCAAGGGCGCCAAGCCGACTGTTCTGCCGAAGGTGGAGGATTCGGACTGGAGCAAAAACGGAATCGATTCCTTCGTGCTGGCACGCCTCGCTAAAAATGGTTTGAAACCGAATGGGCCTGCCTCCAAGGCAGAATTGATTCGCCGCGCCTATTACGACATCACCGGCCTGCCTCCAAAGATCGCCGAAGTGGAGGCGTTTGTTGCGGATAATTCACCAGATGCCTTTGAGAAGGTCATCGACAAATTGCTGGCGTCCGATCAGTACGGCGAGCGGTGGGGCCGTCATTGGCTCGACCTCGTTCGATTTGCGGAGACGAACGGCTACGAGCGCGACAGTCGCAAGGATTTGATCTGGAAATATCGCGACTACATTATCCGCGCCTTCAATCAGGACAAGCCGTACGATCGCTTTATCAAGGAGCAATTGGCGGGGGACCTGTTGCCGGACAGTGACGGGGATAGCATTACTGCAACCGGTTTTTATCGCTTGGGCATTTGGGATGATGAGCCCGCTGACCGCGAGTTGGCGCGTTACGAATATCTCGATGATATCCTGCGCACGACCGGGGAGACATTCCTTGGTATGACGATTGGTTGTGCCCGTTGCCACGATCACAAGATTGATCCGATTTCGCAGCGTGACTACTACTCGATGCTGTCGTTTTTCAGCGACATCTCCGGCCATGGGAAGGGCAACCGCAACCACGTTGCCATCAGCGACCCAATTGAAAAGGCGGCCTACGAGAAGGCGGTGAAGGAAAAGCAGAATCGCGAGAACGAACTGCAGGCCAAGATTGAGCCGATCGAGAAAGAGTTCATTGCCGGCTTGGCCAAGCGCAGGCCGGAACTCAAGCTGCAGGACGGTCAGGCCAAGGGCAACGCGAACGCCTGGGTTGTGCCGGATGCCAACCGCGGCAAGGGCATCGTCTGGGAGTTCACTTTCGACAAGCCGGCGGACAACTGGTTTGAGATCGCGTTTGACGATAGCAAATGGCGGAAGGGCCGCAGTGGATTTGGCTCTCCGGGCACGCCCGGGGCCAAGGTGCGTACTCCTTGGCATTCCAAGGAGATTTGGCTGCGTCGTGATTTTCGTTTCGACACCATTCCGGCCAAGCTGACGCTAAAGATTCATCATGACGAAGACGCAGAGGTCTACCTTAACGGCAAGTTGATCAAGACCTTTATGGGCCATCGCTCAAATTACACCGAGGTGGATGTGACCAGAGAGTGTCTGGACGTTCTGCAAACCGGCCGCAACACACTCGCAATTCATTGCAAACAGACTAGCGGAGGCCAGTACATCGATGCCGGTCTGGTGGTGGATCAAAGCAAGACTCCGGTTCCAGTGCTTGCGCGGTTGTATGGCAAGGAGGTCTTTGGCGAGGCCAAGCTGAACGAGTACAACAAGCTTCGCGAGGAACTGGAGAAGGTTCAGGCGGTCAAGGTGACTTTAAAAACGGAGTATGCCATGGCGGTGGCAGAGGACTCTCGCCGGAAGATGTGGATTTTACGGCGCGGCATGCCGGCGTTGAAGGGTGAAGAGGTTGGCCCGGCATTTCCGGAGATTCTCGCCGCACCGGCCGCTCATGTGCCAAGCGAATACACCGTTGGCAGTGCGACAGGCAAACGTCGTGTGTTGGCCGAGTGGATCGCCAGTCCGGAGAACCCGATGACCGCGCGCGTGATGGCCAATCGTCTTTGGCAACATCACTTCGGTCGGGGCATTGTGCGGAGTTCGAACAACTTTGGATTCATTGGTGAAAAACCGACTCACCCCGAGTTGCTCAACTGGTTGGCCAACGAACTGGTTACTGGCGGCTGGAAACTCAAGCGCATGCATAAACTCATCATGATGAGTAAGACGTATCAAATGTCCTCCCGCGGAAACGAGAAAGCCCTGGCCAAGGATCCTAACAACGACTTCATGTGGCGCTACGACATGCGCCGCCTTTCCGCAGAGGAAATTCGCGACTCGATTTTAAACCTCACCGGAAAGCTCAACCTGAAGATGGGCGGACCAAGCATCTACACTGAGGTGCCCCGCGATGTGCTCGCTACGGCATCCCGACCGGGTGGCGCGTGGGGGAATTCCTCTGAGGAGGACCGTAATCGACGCAGTGTTTACATCTTCGTGAAACGTTCCCTGCACGAGCCATTTCTGAGCGCGTTCGACTGGGCGGACACGGACAACACCTGCGATGTCCGATTTGTGACAACCGTGCCGACGCAGACGTTAACCCTGATGAACAGCAAGTTCCTCAACGATTCAGCGGAGACCTTGGCCAAGCACGTGGCTGAGGTGGCTCCGGACGACGCGACGGCCCAGATTCGCCACGCCTTGCACAAGGCCACGCACCGCAAGCCGACGGATCAAGAGGTGCAGGATGGTCTGGACCTGATCAAGGAATTGAAGGAAAAAACCAAGGCCACGCAGGAGGATGCCATGCAGCGTTTCTGCCTGTTGGTCCTGAACTTAAACGAATTTTTGTACCTCGACTGACGAACCAATTTAACAAACTACAACGACGAAAAATGAACAACAAACGACCCAAAAACACGTTCTGCGGCCAGTTGAATCGGCGTGAGTATCTGCACCAGATGGGCGGCGGATTCACCTCGCTGGCGATGGCCGGATTATTGGCGAAGGATGGATTTATTCAGAGCCAAGCGGTAGCGGCTGACGGCAAGACACCGTGGGCCAATCCGCTTGCCCCGAAGGATCCGCCTCTGCCGGCCAAGGCCAAGAATGTCATTTTCCTTTTCATGTACGGTGGCCCAAGCCATATGGACACCTTCGAATACAAGCCGGAGCTGTACCCGTTGGATGGCAAGACGATCAAGGTCAAGACCTTCGGTCGCGGCGGTAAAAAAGATGGCGGCCGTGTAGTTGGCCCGAAGTGGAAGTTTAAGCAGTACGGCCAATGCGGTAAATACGTCAGCGACCTGTTCCCGAACATCGGCAGGCATGTGGACAAGATTTCGTTCCTCCACTCAATGACCGCCGACTCGCCGATCCATGGCTCTGCGATGCTCATGATGAATTCGGGCAGTCTATTGAGCGGCCGTCCGTCGATGGGCTCCTGGGTCAACTACGGACTGGGTTCCGTAAACGAAAACCTGCCCGGCTACGTCGTGATGCTCGACCCAACCGGTGGCCCGATTAGTGGTGCCAAGAACTGGACCAGTGGCTACATGCCGGCGGCTTATCAGGGCGTGGTGATGAACGCCAGCGGCGCGACCCCGATTCTCGACCTGAAAAACGCCCGCAACATGAGCCGCGAGCAACAGCGTCTTCTGATCGACAAGCTGAACAAGTACAACAGTCGTCACTTGAGCGATCGCATCGACAACACCGCTTTGTCTGCCCGAATCTCGAGTTACGAATTGGCGTACAAGATGCAGATGAGCGCTCCTGAGGCGGTGGACTTCGACAGCGAACCCCAACACGTCAAAAACCTTTACGGTTTGGATCACGACCGCACCCGGGATTTCGGCAAGAAGTGCCTGTTGGCTCGCCGTTTGGTTGAGCGTGGTGTGCGTTTCATTCAGATTTATTCCGGTGGCAACCACAACGATGCCAACTGGGACGCCCACGGCGACCTGGAGAAGAACCACAACTACCATGCCGGCAACACCGACAAACCGATCGCCGGCTTGCTGGAGGATTTGCAACAACGTGGAATGCTCGACGAGACGCTGATCATTTGGGGCGGTGAGTTTGGTCGCCAGCCAACGGCTGAGTATGCCAAGGGCACCGGTCGTGACCACAACAGCTACGGCTTCACCACATGGATGGCGGGCGGCGGCATCAAGGGCGGCATGAGCGTTGGCCAGACGGATGAACTTGGCAGTGCTGCAGTTGAGAAGCCCTTCCACGTCAAGCACATGCACGCCACGGTGCTCAAGCAGCTTGGTTTTGATCCGAATCACTTGAGCTATTTCTACCGCGGCCTTGAGCAGCGCTTGGTTGGTGTGGAGGGAGCCGAGCCGATCAACGAGATCATCGCCTGAGCCAAGCGGAAAACGACTTCAAAAGCGGGGTTTTTACACCCCGCTTTTTTTGTTGGCCAAGCGCTTGGCCAAGCGCAATTTGGGTTGAATTTGCAGGCGAAATCGGTAGCCTCCGCGGTCTCCGTGAAAAATTTACTTTTACCGGTTTTGCTGGCTGGGAGCGTGAGCGCTGCCCTGGGACAAAAAATCCAAAATCCGCCCATCCCGGATTTTTATACGCCTGAGGAATCCATGAAGCGAATCAAGCTTCAGGAGGGCTTCAAATTGGATTTAGTGGCGAGTGAGCCGATCATCAACGAGCCGGTCGTCATCGAATGGGATGCCAACGGTCGCCTGTACGTTGTCGAGATGAACACGTACATGCAGGACATCGACGGCAAGAACCAGCGTGATGCCACCAGTCGTGTGGTGCGGTTTGAGGATACTAATGGCGATGGTAATTACGACAAGCATACCGTCTTCATCGATGGGCTCATTTTGCCGCGCATGCTGCTGACGACCACCAAGGATAAGGTCATCGTCCGCGAAACCGATACATTCGACCTGTACTCGTACGAGGACACGGATGGCGACGGTAAGGCAGACAAGAAGGAACTTGTTTTTAAGGGTGGCCGTCGAGGGGGCAACCTCGAGCATCAGCCCAGCGGGATGAGGTGGAACATCGACAACTGGATGTACGTCACCTACACGAACCGCCGCTATCGAATGCAACCCAACGGCATGATTGAGGCCGAGCAAATTGCCGTGGGCACGGGGCAGTGGGGCGTTGCCTACGACGAGATGGGGCAGTTGATTTTCTCCACCGCAGGTGGCGAGCGTGTGGCGCATCATTTCCAGATCATGCCGCAGTACGGTTCGCTGAGTTTGTCCGGTGAGATGGAGCCCGGTTTTGAGGTGCCATTCCCGATCACTGCCACGCCGGACGTGCAGGGTGGTCTTCGCCGGATCAAGCCGGACGGGACGCTGAACAAGTTCACCGGATGTTGCGGTCCGTCCGTTTTTCTCGGCGATAATGGTCCAAGCGACATGTACGGCGACTACATTGTTTGCGAGCCGGTTGGTCGATTGATTCGGCGCGCGAAGATGACCAAGGTAGACGGCAAAATCGTCCTGTCCAATGCCTATCCCGGCTCAGAATTCATCGCCTCATCCGACATGAACTTTCGGCCCGTGAATTCCGCGACCGGCCCGGATGGCGCGTTGTACATTTGCGACATGTACCGCGGCATCATTCAGGAGGGCAACTGGGTTCGCCCTGGTTCGTACCTGCGTCCGGTGGTGGAAAAGTACAAACTGCAGGACAACATCCGGCGCGGTCGTATCTATCGCGTTGTCCACGAGAGCTACCGCAAAACCAAGCAGCCACGGATGTACGACGAAAAAACGGCTGATCTGGTCGGGCACTTGTCCCATGCAAACGGCTGGTGGCGGATGACGGCGCAAAAGGAGATGATCATGCGGCTGGACGACTCA
>JAPPPH010000253.1:8850-12990 GCA_028817635.1 Verrucomicrobiales bacterium
TGCGAAGACAGGGGAAGGCATCGGCCGTGTTCACGCGATGTGGACGCTCGAGGGGCTTGGCCAAGCGGACTCCGAGTTCGCGCTCTCACTGTTGAAGGACAAGGATCACCGTGTCCGTCAAACGGCGATTCGCCTGCTCGAGCCGGGTTTTCAGTCCGGCGACGACTCGCACTTGGCCAAGGTGGCTGAGTTGATGGCAGACAAAAATCCGCGGGTGGTTGCGCAGGCAATCAACTCCGTGCAATACCTTCGCTCGCCGGATGCCAATGATCAGATTCTCGCCGGCATGCTGGCCAACGAAAACAATGACTTCGTCCAAGGCGTGGGCCGCTTGGCCTTGAACGCAAAGAAGGGCGGCCGAGGGTCGCGCAATTCAAGTTCGCTAACGGCGGCCGGGTTGCGTTCGTTCAAGAAGGGGCGAGATATTTACAATTCACTGTGCATCGCCTGCCACGGCAAGGACGGCAAGGGCACTCCGATCGAGGGTACCGGCACGATGGCACCGTCGTTGGTGGGTTCCCCCCGCTTGGTTGGCAGCCATGATGCGGCGATCCGAATCGTGCTCCACGGGTTGACCGGCCCGGTCAACGGCAAGGAGTACATCCAGCAGATGATCCCGATGAAATCCAACGGCGACGACTGGATCGCGGATGTACTGACGTATAGCCGGAATAGTTTTGGAAACAACGCCCCGGAGATTAAGGCTGGTTTGGTTAAGTCGATCCGTGAGGCGACCAAGGACCGCGTGAACCCGTACACGATTCAGGATCTTGCGGAATTTCTGCCGATCGACAAACGGCAGATGAAAGGTTGGGCCTACAGTGCGAGCCATGGAGGGCACTCGGCCAAGCGCGCTGCTGATGGCCGTCTCGATTCTCGCTTTTCGACGGATGGCCAGCAGCGACCCGGCATGACTTTTACGGTCGACATGAAGGAGTCACGCAACATCTATCGAATCGTCCTCGACTCGACTGGTTCGGCGAGAGATTACCCACGTGGTTACGAGGTGGCTGTTTCTGCTGATGGGAAGCAGTGGAGCGCCCCGGTGGCCAAGGGCAGGGGAACCAGTGCCGTTACGTCGATCGCCTTCGACGCCGTCAGTGCCCGGTATTTTCGCATCAAGCAGACAGGCAGTGTGGATGGCCTGCATTGGTCGATTCACGAGATGAGCGTTTTTGAAAAGGGCGGCAAGGTGCAAAATGTTGCCAAGGCGCAGCCCAAGGAATCCAAGCCGAAGCCGCGTCCGGCCAACTTGGATCCAAAGAATCCCTATCATCTGGTCGCCACCGACGAGACACTGGTGATTCGTTCCTACGTGGCCGATGGCCCGGCGCGCGGCATCTCGGTTGGTATGCCTAACGGAATCAGCTACTGTTTTGACGCTGAGAAAGCCCACGTGGTCTGTGGCGGGTTCGGCGCGTTCATGGACGTGGGGCCGGATCGCGGCACCGGTCGGGGCCGTGGTGGTCGCCCGAACCGCACACTCGGTACCCGCTTCAGCGTCGGTGCGGATGGGTTTCCGCTTCGCATCGGTGCCAAGGCACCAAAGGACGTTCAATTCCGTGGCTATCGTCGAGCCAAGAAGGAGGATGTGAGCTTCCGCTACGACGTCGATGGTGTGAGCGTGCAGCAAAAAATCAGCCCGGCAAAGGCCGGTGTCGGCTTGGCCTATCAATTCACCATCGAGGACGCCAAGTCGGATGTCACTTTTACTGTCGATCGCGCCAAGGCCAACGCCAAGTCAACCAAGGGTAAGTGGAATGGCAACGAGTTGAAACTCACTCCCGCTGAGGCCAAGTCGTTCACGGTCGAGGTGATGCAGAAATACAACTAACGCATCGATCGCGCCGCCGTTGATGATCACTGAGGGACAGGGCTTGGCCAAGCGTAGTGCATTACTGCTGCTCGTGGTATGTCTGTGTCCCGATTTGCTGACCGGCTTGGCCAAGCCGTGGAAACGGCACACGATCGATTCCTCCAACAAGGCAGCGGGCAAACTTGGCGCTGACGGAGTGCGTCTGGCAGACGTGAATGGGGATGGTCTGCTCGACATCACCACCGGCTGGGAGCAAGGCGGGGCCATCGTGATCTATCGGAACCCCGGCCCGGCCAAGGTCCGTTCCGCTTGGCCAAGCGTGACCGTGGGCCGTGTGGTCAGTCCGGAGGATGCGGTGTTTGTCGACCTCGACAACGACGGCAACCTCGACGTGGTCAGCTCCTGCGAAGGCAGTGCACGGACGATGTATATCCACTGGGCGCCGGCCAAGCGAGGTGACTACTGGAACCCAAGCGCCTGGAAGACTGGAGCAATCCCGGCGACCAAGGGGAAGCAGTTGTGGATGTTTGCTGCGCCGGCGCAGTTGGATGGCAGGGGCGCCGTCGAGCTGTTTGTGTCGTCCAAGGGCGCCGATGCTTCCATTGGTTTTCTAGTACGCAAAAACGCCGACTCATTGACCCGGGACGCGGGCGGGTTCGAGTTTGTCAAGCTCCGCTCTGCCGGCTGGATCATGTCACTGGAGCCGTTGGACATGGACGGCGATGGCGATACCGACCTGATTTACTCCGACCGGAGGGGCGACAACCGGGGCGTGGGTTGGCTGGAAAATCCCGGCTCGGCCAATTTTCGAAAAGCGGCCGCATGGAACGATCACCTACTGGGTGGGCAGGGGAAAGAGGTAATGTTTTTGGACGCAGCCGACCTCGATGGTGATCACGACACGGACATCGTTTGCACCACCCGAAATCAGCAACTCTTAATTTTTAAAAAGACCGATAGCCGATGGAATGTGGACACCTTGCCCAACCCATACGGCTTGCCGCATGGCAAAGCCGTGGCCATCGGCGACGTCAATGGAGACGGTCGACCCGATCTCGTGCACACCACCAATACCGGTGGAAACCGAAAAGTCCCCGGTGTGTCATGGTTGGAACAGGCTGGGACGAAATGGGCGGCGCACAACATCGGCGGAATTGTTGGCGTTAAGTTTGATTTGATCGAATTGGTCGATCTGGACAAGGACGGCGATCTCGACGCCATC
The DNA here is from genome assembly GCA_028817635.1 of Verrucomicrobiales bacterium. Classification (GTDB taxonomy): domain Bacteria; phylum Verrucomicrobiota; class Verrucomicrobiia; order Limisphaerales; family UBA1096; genus UBA1096. Next base: position 11,889 of record JAPPPH010000253.1, read on the forward strand.
ACCTGCGAGGAATCCGACAACCTCGGGGTCTTCTGGTACGAAAATCCCCTTAAATGAATTTGTAAACATGATGACGAAAACAAAAACTTGGTTGATGGGCCTGACCGGCCTGTTGTTGATGGGCGGCCTTGCTTCTGCTGATGCGGCACCAAAGCATATCCCGGCGGGATACAGCGTTGAAACGATCAAAATCCCCGACGAGATCGTGCTGGGAGTGGGTGGCATGGAGTTTCATCCCGACGGACATCTTTTTATCTGCACCCGCGAAGGCGAGGTGTGGCGGTACAAGAACGACAAGTGGTCGCTGTTTGCCGATGGGTTGCACGAGCCGCTGGGCATTTATATCGACCAAAAAACGAAGGAGGTCTGGGTGATGCAACGACCGGAATTGACCAGGCTCATCGATGAGGATGGTGATAATGTGGCTGACGTGTACGAGACGGTGAATTCGTCGTGGGGGTTGACCGACAATTATCACGAGTACTCGTTTGGATTGGTGCGGGATCAGTACGGCAACTTTTACGGCACGCTCAACACCAGCCTGAGTTGGCGCGGATGGGCTGGCAGCCATCGCTGGGATATCGGCCGGGTGCATGATTCCAAAATGGGGCGCTCAGCGTTTTATCGAGGCTGGTCGTTTCAGGTAACGTTGGACGGCCGGTTCGTGCCGTGGTCGTCCGGCATGCGCTCGCCTGCCGGCATTGGGATCAGTCCGGAAGGGGATATTTTTTACACCGACAATCAGGGTGATTGGAACGGCACCTCGTCCCTGCATCACGTGGTCAAGGGCCGGTTTCACGGGCATCCCTCCAGCCTGACGGATCACCCGGATTATCAGGTGGCCAGCGCCTCAACCGATGTGAAATTGCTTTCCGACTACAAGGATCACGAGCGCAAGGTTGCGGCTACGGTCAAGCGCCTAAACCAAATCAGCGTGGCGGACTACGAGAAACTACGCACGCCCCCGGCGATCTGGTTCCCGCATGGCGAACTGGCCAGTTCGCCCGGTGAACCGGTGTGGGACACGACGAAGGGCAAGTTTGGGCCGTTTGCAGGGCAGGTGTTCGTGGGCGACCAGACCAAGTCGAACATGATGCTGGCG
>JAPPPH010000086.1 GCA_028817635.1 Verrucomicrobiales bacterium
CCAACATGGAGCATGAATCCCAGTGGAATTGAGAGGAGGATGGATAACTCACCGGCGAAAAGCAGCGGCTTAACCGGAGCCACACCTGAGCCTTTTCGACTGATGAACTTGAACGCTATACCGCTGAAAAAAAGCCAACACGGCGCAAGCCATAGGGCGGAATTAACATAATGTTCTTCCTCCATGTACATTCCAAAAATGGTCAGTACTGATGTGAAGACCATCGTCAAAAGAAGAAGGCCTCGCGCCAACCATCCCAGAGGGGGGCGGAGTTCGGACGGCACGCGTCCGTGCCTCGACATAAACAACACGACGCAGGCCGAAATGATGACGACCATAAAAAAGTACCAATCGACCCTTGCCTCCAACAGGGTTGCCAACAAAAACGGCAGACCCGAAGTGAACATGACCACGCCGGCAATGAGCACCGGGACACGGCAGTTTTCCGACCAAGGCGACACAGCCAGGGCAAACAACGGCAGACTCAACAACGACGCGATGACAAAAAAAGCCACCCCGTCCCTGTATGATGCTGAACCCTCTTTAAGGGCCAAAATCAATAAGCCGGTAAAAAACGACAGGGTGATCAGGAAAATGCTACTAACTCCAACGGGGTATTTTTTTTCTCTCATCTTCGTTTTTTACTCCGGCAGTTCACTTCACTTCCGCGATCTGGGTGGCGTAATTTTCCGACGGTTACGCATGGTTTTCTGTGTCCTAAAGTTTCAGTCGCTCGTTGAGACCGTAGGACCGGGTGGCGTTGAGGTTTAAAAGAACCAGCGCCCAAGCCGCCATGCCCAGCAGGACTGCGGTCAGTATGAAGCCACGAGGTTTGCGGGGTTGAATCTTCATTGTTCGGTTTCCTCCGGGATTTCAGGGCGCGGGGCTTTTTCCGGTCGCGGTGCCAGTGGATGCCCCGGCACGGCCACGAAGGAGAATCGCATCGGGTCGACGAGGTACACAGACTTGGTCTCAAGCGCCAACTCCCAGCGCCACGCTTTCACATGCTCACGCGGATCGGGCAGCATGATCGACGAAACCACCCGGCCGACGATCGGCACCCATTCCTCGCCGTTGTGCCGCTCGAGCCGGTTGCGATTGACGCGGTAGCGGACGCTGCCCCCGGACGCCTGCTTCATCTCGATGACGTCAAACTGTTCGCCGCGAACGAGCTGCGGCTCGCCCTTGGTGTTGGCCACGTCGCGGCGCCAGTGCTTGGCCGCGTCCAGCACCGAGGTGGTGTAGGCGGTCGCCTTGGCCACTGCTTTGTTGTGGTGATAAACTACGTTGAAAAAACGGACGCCGCACATCAGCAGGAACGCAACCAACGCTATGTAGGCGATGGCCTCGACGGTAGCGACCCCCGCGCGGAATCGGTTCCTGTTCGGGCTCAACTTCATTTCAGGGTCACCTCCCTCTTGACGCGGCCCCATTTGGCTTCCTTTTCCGGCACCCAGGCGATGGAGAGCTGATTTTCCTTCACGACAAGGATGAACTCGCCCACCGGCAGTGTTTTCACAGCGTCGCCGGGCGGGGTGATTTTGTGCTCACCAAGCGGGTACTTTTGACGTTCGCCAGCCAGCAGCACGTCCAGCTCCCCGTCGATCATCTGCAGGGCGACCGCCTCAAAGTGCTGACGCCGGGCCAGATCGAGCTTGCCGGAGCTGGTCACGCCGAACGGGATGAACAGCAGAATCAGGATGCTCACGGCCAACACCACATCGAGTTGGATAAAGGCAAAGCGCTTGGCCAAGCGCGATGTTGGGCGGAGTGTCATGCCTTTGTCATGGTTTCAATCATCGTTACCAATGGCAGAAAAAAGATGGTGCCAATCGCCAGCACACACAACCCGTTGAGCAAGGTGATGGTGGTTAAGAAAAAGTAAAAGGCCGACTGCTGCTGCCGATAGGCCAAGGCGGACAAGTGGCTCGTCCAGCCCTCGAGTGTCTCGCGGAACCGGGTGCTCCCGTGTGCGGCGTTTTCCACGCGCCAGGCCAGATCCGCCCGGCGATCGAACCGCCGCAGCGCAACGGCCAATGTCGCGCCTTTCTCCAGGTTCCTCAACGCCTGGGCGGCGCGGGACTGAACCACGCTGTTTTTCGTGGCGGCTGCGGCAGTGCGAATTGCCTCGGCCTCGGTTGCCCCGTTGTCGAGCAGCTCACCCAATATCCAGATGAAGTTGCGTTTGACCCGGTTGCGGCGCCAAGGGATCAACCAGCCGACCGAGCTGAACAGTTGGTTCATGTGCAGCCCGGTGGTGTGCGAGACAGATAGGCCGAACAGGTGCGAAACCGTCAGGACGATAACAACCAAAATCAACAACACCGGCAGAACACCCAGCACCCCGCTTTGATAAATCTTCATAAAGAATTCAGACAATGCTGGGAAACCCTGCGAATCGATTGTGCCATAATAAATGAGTTCTCCGAACACTGCTTTAAACTTGGGAAGAATGAACCCAAGAATGCCCACCACGATCATCAGTGAGGTGGGGATGAGAAACAAAAGCGAGGAGGCGAACAGCTTGAACGACTGCTGCGCCCGCGACACGCCGTCCTCG
>JAPPPH010000490.1 GCA_028817635.1 Verrucomicrobiales bacterium
ATCCTAATGTCGAAATTCTAAACAATTTCGCATTAGAAAACTGGATACTCACCCCAGTGTTTTAGCGCCCGCTTCAGAATACCAAGGACGGCTGGGACAACCATCCCTACCATGGACAAGCGCTCGGTAGCCCTGAAGGGGCGGCACATCGGCCAAGCGCAGAAGCGCAATGTGCACCACAAACTTTTACCCGACCAAGGACGGCTGGGGGCAGCCGTCCCCACCTTGGCCAAGCGTTGACACCGGCCTTTTGTTTCCATAGCGTCTCTGCGCTAATAAGGGGAAACCCCGGACTTGGTTCGGGGTTTTTTCGTGAACAGACAACAGCAAATGTCGAACACCATTCTAGTGGGCGCCCAATGGGGCGATGAGGGCAAGGGCAAGATCATCGATTTCATGACCGAGCAGGCGGACATCGTCGTCCGTGCCCAGGGCGGAGCCAACGCCGGTCACACGGTCATCGTCGGCAAAACCCAGTACATCCTGCACCTGATCCCTTCCGGGATTCTGCGGAAGCGAACAACCTGCGTCATCGGCAACGGTGTCGTGGTGGATCCGATCGGGTTGGTCGAGGAGATCGACGGGCTGCTCAAGGCCGGCATCAATCCCAAGGGCCGGCTGCACGTGAGCGATGCCGCCCACATGGTGTTCCCCTACCACAAGGCACTCGATGCCGCCCGCGAGGCGTTGAAGGGCAAAAATAAAATCGGCACCACCATGCGCGGCATCGGCCCGGCGTACGGCGACAAGATTGACCGTGTGGGCCTGCGGATGGGTAGCATCCTCAACCCCAAGCGTTTCAGCGAACAACTCGATCTGGGCATCAAGCGCGCGAACGCGATGCTCAAGGCGCTCGGCGCAAAACCGGTCTCGGCCAAGGCTACCCGCGAGAGTGTCATCAAGGCCGCCCGCCGCCTGAAGCCATATGTGGCCAACACATTTCAGATGCTTCACGAGGCGTCCGCTGCAAAAAAACGGATGTTGTTCGAGGGCGCACAGGGCACATTTCTCGACATCGACCACGGCACGTACCCGTACGTCACCTCGTCCAACACCACCTCCGGCGGCATGTGCACCGGCTCCGGCATTCCGCCGACGATGATCGACCGCGTGGTCGGCGTGGCCAAGGCATACACCACCCGCGTGGGCGAAGGGCCGATGCCGTCTGAAGACATCGTCGTGGGCGACCTGCTACACGGCATGGGCCGCGAATACGGCGCGACCACCGGACGCGAGCGGCGCTGCGGATGGTTCGACGCCGTCACCGTCCGGCAGGCGGTCATGGTCAACGGCATCACCGATCTGGCTGTGACAAACTTCGACGGCCTCGACACGCTGCCGGAGGTCAAGGTTTGTGTGGCATACAGGGCGGGCAGCAAGCGGTTCGACCTGCAGCCGACCGATCTCGATGTCTTGGCCAAGTGCAAACCGGTGTACGAATCTTTCCCCGGCTGGCAGAAGCCCACGGATAAAATCCGCAACTGGAAGGATCTGCCACTGAACGCCCGCCGCTATGGTCAGGCCTTGGCCAAGCTAACCGGCACCAAGCTGCGCTTCGCATCGGTTGGCCCGGCGCGCTCACAGACGATCACCCTTTGACGGCCACTTGGCCAAGCGCATGTCCGGCGCCGCAACACAACTCAGCGATAAAGCACTTGCCGTCCTTCCGGCACACGTGGCGATCATCATGGACGGCAACGGCCGCTGGGCCAAGGAACGTGGCCTGCCACGAGTTGAGGGACACCGCCGCGGCGCCGAATCGGTGCGGTCGGTGTTGCGCACGGCATCGCGGCTGGGCGTCAAATACCTGACGCTCTACGCGTTCTCGGTTGAAAACTGGAACCGCCCGCAGGACGAGGTGGACACGCTGATGAAGTACCTCGCCCGTTACCTCAAGTCAGAGCAGCGCGAGATGAACGACAATAACGTGAAGCTGCAGGCCATTGGCCAGACTGGACGCTTGCCGGAGTTTGTCCGCGATCAACTCGAGACGACCAAGGCGTCGCTCTCGCAAAACACCGGCACCATCCTCACGCTCGCCCTGAGCTACGGCGGACGTACCGAGCTGGTCGACGCCGTGCGCGGCATCGCGGAAAAAGCACGCGACGGCGAGATCGATCCCGGCTCGATTTCCGAGCAAACCATCTCGGATCACCTTTACACTTCCGAAATGCCGGATCCGGATCTGTTGATTCGCACCAGTGGCGAAATGCGGGTCAGCAACTTTCTTCTGTGGCAGATTTCCTACGCGGAACTGGTGGTGACCGACCGACTTTGGCCTGACTTTGGCGAGCCGGAATTCTGTGCCGCGCTGGAGGAATTCGCCGGTCGCAATCGCCGGTTCGGAAAAGTTTGACCCAGCCCCGGCTGACTGAAACTCTCGCCTCACCCGATGTCCGAATCTGATTCTTCCCCGAAAAAAAACGACTCAAAAGCAGCCGTGTTTGCGCGTCGGCTAGGCAGCACCGTTGTGTTGCTCGGCGTTGTTTTTTACGGACTGCTCACTGGCGGCATCCTCTCGGTGGTGTTGGTTGGCGGCTTGATCATGCTGCTAAACGT
>JAPPPH010000481.1:0-3886 GCA_028817635.1 Verrucomicrobiales bacterium
ACCGAGCTGGTCTGGATCTACTTCACCGCCCTGCTCTTCTCCCTGTTTGCCGTGCCCCTTATCATCGCCGTGCTCGTTTTTCTCCCCCGCTGCCGCCGGTTCGTCGTGCACCTCGTCGCCTACTCCATCTCCATCGGCCTCGCCTGGGCACTCATGCACCTCGCCCCCGGCTCCTTCGTCTACTGGTTCTTCGACTGACACGCCCCACCCAACCAAGCGGCGTTTCAACACCACCAAACTTGGCCAAGCGCTTGGCCGAAGCAGAATCAACCTATAGAATAGTCAAATCAATTTCGCCCAATGGTTTGGCAATTTTGCCCTCCCACCCGGTTTTGGATTAAGGATGGATTGACCCGGGGACTTGCCGGCGGGAAGCTGTCGGGGCCATGACTCGCGTTTTTTTGTTTCTCGTTTTTGTTGCGCTTGGCCAAGCGGCGGATGCCTTGGCCAAGCGGCCCAATTTTCTCATCATCATGGCAGATGACTGCACGTACAACGATCTGCCGTTGTACGGTGGCCAAAATGCCAATACCCCGAACATCGATCGCTTGGCCAGGCAGGGACTGACGTTTAATCGCGCCTACCTTGCGGAGGCCATGTGCCAGCCGTGCCGCGCGGAATTGATGACCGGCCAGTATCCGCTGCACAACGGCTGCGCGTGGAATCACTCGGCCAGCCAGCCGGACGTGAAGAGCATGCCGCACCATCTCGGCGCGCTGGGTTACCGGGTGGGCATCGCAGGCAAGGTGCACGTGAAGCCGGCGGCGGCGTTTCCGTTTGAGAGCGTTGCCGGGTTCGATCCCAATTGTGTGCGCAACCCCACACGCGACCATGAGTTGGACGGTATCCTCAGCTTCATGTCGCGCGATGAAGGGCAGCCGTTTTGTCTGGTTGTGGCGCTAGTGGAGCCGCATGTGCCGTGGGTGATGGGTGATGCGTCGCAGTACCCTCCGGCCAAGCTCAAGCTCCCGCCAAACATCGCCGATACCCCGCGTACGCGGCAGGATTTCGGCAGGTATCTCGCAGAGGTCACCTACATGGACGGGCAGGTCGGACAGGTTCTCGACACGCTCGAGGCCACCGGCGGCACGGACGACACGGTGGTGTTGTTCACCTCCGAGCAGGGGTCGCAGTTTCCCGGTAACAAATGGACCAACTGGAACACCGGCATTCAGACTGCTCTCGTCGCCCGTTGGCCCGGACGCATCCCGGCTGGCAAACGCACTGACGCCCTCGTGCAGTACGCCGACATCCTTCCGACGCTCGTCGATCTTGCCGGCGGAAAACCGGGCGACCATCCCTACGATGGCTCCAGTTTTCGCGACGCGTTGCTCGGCAAAAAACTGACCCATCGGCAGTTCGTCTACGGTGTGCACAATAACATTCCCGAGGGGCCGCCCTACCCGATCCGCTCCGTTAACGATGGCGAGTATCACTACATCCGCAACCTTTTGCCGGACGAGATTTACATCGAGAAACACCTGATGGGCGTGCGCGGCAACGGCGCACTCAACAACCCTTATTGGGGCACGTGGATATGGGACTCATGGAACACGCCGCGAAGCTATCGACTGGTCAAGCGCTTCATGCGCCGGCCTGCCGAGCAGCTTTATCACGTGGCGGATGATCCCTACGAGATGGACAATCTTGCCGACGACAAAACACAGGCCAAGCGCTTGGCCAAGCTGCGCGCGGAACTGGATCGGTGGATGAAGGCGCAGAACGATCCCGGCGCCGCAGTCGACACGCCCGAGGCAATCCAAGCCTCAAGGGAAGGTAAACACCTCCACGGCCGGCCGACGACAAAGTCTATTCGATAGCGCCGAGCAGGGATTTGCCAAGCCGCCGAATGGCGGCCTCGTCGCCCTGCAGGTGAATGGTGCGGTGGATGTGCGTGGCAGATTCGCCCGGCTTGAGTGCGAGCGCCGGGGAGGAGGATTCGAGTTCGTAAAACGGGCCAAGCGGCTTGGCACCGGGGCTGGGCGGCCCGTCGTTATAGCTGTTGACCACGTCGCCCTTGAACGGTTCTTCCTGCAGTTCCCACATGGAGTTGACGTAGTCGGTCGCGCCCTCCGGTTTGGTGTATTGCACGAGGGTCAGCAGTTGGCGGGTGGCGTCGAAGCTGCCGAGCACCGGCTTGGCGCGCTGCGGCGTGAGGCCGATCTTGCTGCGGTACTGGCCGTCCCCGGAAAAACGGATGACCCCGTCGGCCACACGCAACCGCTCGGCCGGTACGGTGCCGAAGTAGTCGGCGTTGACGATCGGGCCAAGCTTGGCCTCGTCGCCCTCGACGTACGGAACGAGCACGGTCGTCTCTGCGGAGTGCTTGTACATACCGAGAATCCAGACCGACAACAGGCCGCCCTGCTTCGTCCACGCGGCTTCGCCGGTGTTGGTCAGCACGTTTTCTGTTTCGTAGGCAACGGCGCGAATGCCGGCCGGCAACACCGTGCCGAGCATCTCGCCAACTCTCGACCGGTCAAACAGGCGCACGGTGCGGTCAATCCGCAGGCTGAATTCCGTGTCGGAATAGTTTTTGATTTTTGCCTCGTGGCGGAAAGTCACCTCGCTGTCCGTCTTTGAGATCACCTTGTACGGCACGGTGTCGATCACGGCCGGGGTTTGCCAGTGCTCGAGGTCAAACGGATCACCTTTTTTGAAGAAGATGGAAAACTGGCCACCCTCCGGGCCGAGCCAAAAACGATCCTCGCCGCCGAAGGCATTGATGTGCGGCCCGAGTTTGCCGGACGCAATGAGGTCGTAGTTGATCCAGCCGTGGCTCGGGGCGTCGTCGCCGCCCACGGTACTGGTCATCACCCGCCCCTGATAGGCCGGCACGACGACCACCTGCGGCTGCCCCTCCCCCTGGCCAAGCGTGATGACTTCAACATGTTTCTGGAGGAAGGCGACGTCTTCGGGGAATGTCATTTCTTTCTTGGATGGACCGCCCTTGGCCAAGCGCTTGGGTGTGCCGGGGCTGCTGCATCCCGCTTGGCCAAGCGCAACCGCTGCTGCGACAGCAACCAGCGGTGTGATGAATCTATTTTTCATGTGACGCAGTGCGCGGGCCTAGCGCCGGGGCGCCCGGGGATTGGGCTCGGGTACCGGCTCCTGAATGATCGGGATCGGCTGCGTTGCTTTTTTCGGCAGGATCAATTCCGGCTGGTCGTTGTCCTTTTTTTTGGTGGGAATGTCGTCCGGCCGAAGGAGTTTCAGCCCGCCGGCAACGTGGATTTTGCCGTCTTTGAAGTTCAACCGCGGGCGGCTGCCCACGATCTGGTAGTGGTGGCGGATTCTAATTTTCCCGTCCGGATCCAGCACGGTGTAATTGTACGTGCGGGCGCCGGACTGGCAGAGGATGTGCAGGTTGCCGGTGGGATCCACCTGCGCGGTGGGATCGTTGAACGCCACCATCGGGCAGACCGGGAACACCCGATGAACGCGAGCACCCGGGCCATCGTCCACCCGTGCGTAGAGCGTCATCATCCGCAGGTTCTTGGCCTGCTGCAGCACGTACCGGCGCTGTTTTGGTTGCCCGGCCGGTTCGCCCTCCTTCACCGGCAGGCCAAAGGTTCGGTGCCAGAGGATCGAGCCATTGGAGACGGTGAACTTGACCGGCTTGACCGGCAGGGAGCGCTTCCATTGCTTGACGTAAACCTTGGCGATGAGCTTGTAGTTGCCGGCCTTTTCCAGAGCATAGTAGGGCGCGAGGTCGATCCGCTTGGTGGCTCGAATGGAGGACTCGACGGTAAAGCGGCCCTCGACCTTGGGCGGCTCGGCGATGGGAGTGACGACTTCGCCGGTCTCAGTCTCGATTTCAAACTGCAGCCAGTTGTTGTCCTCCCCGAACACGAGTGTCTGCCCGGAGAAGTTGACGATCTTGAGG
>JAPPPH010000481.1:3896-12961 GCA_028817635.1 Verrucomicrobiales bacterium
ACGTCTCCCGCGGCAGCAGGCGGGACTTGTCGATCTCGAGCGTGGCGTTGACCTGTGCCGACGACGACGCAGCCGCCCCCAGCAAGACCATCAGCAGCCAGCCCAGCGGCAGGGCGGGAAGAAGTGAAATTTTCGGCAGACGATACATGTGAGGGTGAGTGGTCACGCTTAGCCAAGCGCTTGGCCAGGCGGACTCAAAAAGCCAGCTTCTCGACGTAGGCCTTTTCTCGCAACTTGTTAAACCACTTCTGTTCGCGGGCACTACGTTCAACGCTCATCAGGGTGGTCTCGATCTCTTCACGAACCTCCTCAAGGGATCTCAACTCCTGCTGGTTGATCTTGTCGCAACGCATAATCCAGCATTGGTTGTTATACTGCACAACACCACTGATCTGGCCCTGGCCAAGTGAAAAGGCCACGTCCTCCAACGGTTTGGCCAGTGTGCCCGATTCCCCGTCCCTCCCCTTTTTATCGAACGTAGGGCGAAACCCGTTCGACCGGGCATATTCGTCACAGTAAATCCCTGCCATCACGGAAAATGAATCTCCAGCCACCAGCTTGCGGTGAATCTCATCCGCCAACTGTCTGGTGGGTTCCGCCCCCCCATGCACGGATTCCTTGAGGACGATCATCTGCAGCTTGACCTCAACATCCCGACGATACTGGTTTTTGTTCGCGATGTAGTAGTCTTCGATCTTCCGGGGCGAGATCACGATGCCCTTGGTGGAGACAAACTCGCCCAGCATGATCCTGTAGATAATCTCCTCGCGCTGCCTCCGGGCGTACTCGTCGTACGTGGTGCCCTTGCGTCTCAGGTCACGAACCAGACTGGCACGTGTCGTGAATCCGTTTTTGAGCATGTTGTCCTTGATTCGCTTTTCGAATATGGAATCCGGCAGGTCGAAATTCTTTTCCTTGTACTCCTGAAGCACAAGCTCCCGGTCGATTAGAAAATCCAGCGCATTGACCTTGACCTGTGCCTCCTGCTCGGGCGTGAGCGGCACGTTGCGGCCGCGAAGATTTTTGAAGACCTGATCGGACACCATTCCCGAGGTAATGATCTTCTTGTTAACGAACGCGGCCACGCTGTTGCCACTCCCGCTGCCGGTCAACTGCCCCCAAAGCGGCAGCGTACCGAGGATCACGGTGAATACGATTACAAGTCTGCTATGGCGCATCATCACTAGCGGCTTGATGCTAGTCCCGCCGGGAAAGCGCGGTCAAGCCGCGTCACGGCTTTCGAGCCGATTCCGGCTGATTTTTTTTCTCTGGTTCCTCAAAGAAAAACCGATCCTCGCCAAACGCCGGCTTGAGGCCATCCAGCCAGGTCGCCTTGGGATCGTACTGGGCAAAGAACAGCCGGTTCACCCAGCTTGGGTCGCGGCCCTGCAGAAATTTCAGCGCGAAAACCTTCTCGCCGCCCACCTCGGTGATGCCGTCCACCAGCACCTTGCCGGGCGAGGCCGACATCGACGGCCCGCGCACCGTGCGGCACAGGCCGGAGACCTGGCTGTACGCCTCGGTGAACACCTTGTACGCCCGGGCCAGCGGCACCTCGAAGTAGGCCTTCGCGCCGGTGTCGCGCTCAACAAACATGTAGTACGGCACCATGCCGAGCTGCACTTGTTTGCGCCAGAGCTGAGCCCAGACGTTGGCATCGTCGTTTACCTTGCGAATCAACGGCGCCTGACAGCGGATCACCGCACCGGCGTCGAGGATGCGTTTCACCGCGAGTTGTGCGATGTCCGGTTCGAGTTCGCGGGAATGGCTCGAGTGCGCCATCAGCGCGAGGTGCTTGCCGGCAGCCTTCACTTCGCCGATCAGGCGCATGAAATCGTCCGCATCCTCTCCCTCAGTGAAACGGTGCGGCCAGTACGCCAACGCCTTGGTGCCGATACGGATGCTGTGCAGGTTGGGCAGATCCTCGGCCAGCAACGGCTCGATGTAGCGGCGCAGGATCGACGTCTTCATCACCATCGGGTCGCCGCCGGTGATCAGCACGCTGCTAACCTGCGGATTCTCACGAACGTAGCGCGCCAACTCGTCGGCCTCCTTACTGGCGAACTTCAAGTCGGCATCGCCGATGAACTGTGCCCAGCGAAAACAGTAGCTGCAGTAGGCGTGGCAGGTCTGCCCTTGTGACGGGAAAAACAGCACGGTCTCCTGATATTTGTGCTGCATGCCGGCAACCACTTCACCGTCGAGCTTGGGCACGTTCAACTCCATCTGCCCGGCCGGGTGCGGGTTGAGTTTGCCGCGAATCTCATCGGCGGCGAGCTTGATCTCCGTCTCGGATGCATCGCTCACCACGAGGTCGCGCATGCGTTGGTAATCCGCCTCCTCCAGCATGCCGCGCTGCGGGAAGGTGAGCTGAAAAATCGGGTCGTCCGGGACGTCGCTGGGATCGATCAGGTTCTCGACCACGTAATCGTTCACGCGGAACGGCAACACAGCCGACACCGCCTGCATGTCGATGATTTGCTCCTTGTCGAGTTTCAGCTTCTCCGCGATCTGCGGAAGATCCTTTCGGGTGCTCGCCTTGAATTTCGTCATATTCTGTCTGTCTTTTGGTTGTTTCCGCCCGCAGCAACACTACAGGGCGCGCCGTCTCACGCGGCTTGGCCGGTCGCCCATCCTGCCGGCCAACGTTTTTCCACCCATCCCGTCCGGTCGGTCACTATAACACAGTCGCGCTTGATGAAAAGTCTTAGTTTTTCGGGCGTTTTTTGAAGGCCAAGCGCTTGGCCAAGCGCGGTTTGGTGGTTCAATTTGTCCCACTCGGCGTTCCTGCGTTGACGGGAACCGGCGCGGTTGCAATGCTCATGACCACTGTGCCCGAGGCTCCTCCAACCCGTGTCCTGCATGTCGATGGCGACACCTTTTTCGCCAGTTGCGAGATCGCCATGGACGCGTCGCTCTCCGGCCGGCCGGTGTGGGTCGGCGGCGGGCGCACGGGTGATGGCATCGTCATCGCGGCCAACCGCTTGGCCAAGCGCTACGGCATCCAGACCGGCACAGCCTGCTTCGAGGCCAGACAACTCTGCCCGCACGGTGTGTTGGCCCGGCCGCACTACGACGATTACCGCCGCATCTCGCGGGAGATGTTCCGGGTGATGGAGCGCTACACGCCGACGCTGCTGCCGGCATCTATCGACGAGGGGTTCCTCGACCTCACCGCGATGGAGCGCTACGTCTGGCGCGGCCGCGGCGCGGCCGGTTACGTGAACCGGCTGAGGGCGGAGATCGAGAGCGCGGTCGGCGTGCCGGTGTCCGCCGGGCTGGGCGCGTCGATGTGGGCGGCCAAGCTGGCGACGAGCGCGGCCAAGCCCGGGTTCTGCGAGATCCCGGTCGGGGGCGAGCGGGAGTTTTTGGCGGACCGACCGGTGGACGAGTTGGCCGGCTGCGGCGGGCGCCGCACTCGGGCGCTGGCCGCACTCGGGGCGCACACGTTTGGCGACGTGGCCCGCATGCCGTCGATCCTCCTGCGCAAACGCTTCGGCATTTGGGGACAGCAACTATGGCTCTTTGCCCGGGGCGAATGGACCGAACCGGTCGTTGTGGAGGAAAAGGATCGCACCACGATCTCGAGCAACACCACGCTGCCGGTCGACGAGCCGGACTACGACGCGGGGCTGATTTTCCTGCTGAGCGAGGCGGCGCGGTTGACCGGCCAACTTCGGCGCGAAGGGCTGCAGGCGCGCGAGTCGTTCGTGTCGATCCGGTTCAGCGACTTCGAGCGCACCGGCTGCCAGCACCGGTTCCGGCATCCGCAGTTTCGCAACAGCGTCATCAGCGGGGTCATCGAGCAGCTTTACTGGGAGTCGATGCGCGGGGCGCACAAGCCGATCCGGCAGATCTGCCTGGGCTTCTCCAGTCTGGAGCGACTCGACACCCAGCCGATGCTGTGGGGCAGCACGGACGCCGGGCGCTGGGGCGCGATCGACGACGCCCTGCAGGTGATCGAGCAGCGGTTCGGCGAAAACACCGTCATGACCGGCGCGCAGTTTGCCCTGAAAAAACAGAACGACTTTTTTGAGGTTCCCCCGGCCAAGTGCCCCTTTGGCCCGCGCGAGGCGAGCCCGGCCGGCCCCGTCCGGATCGATCCCAAAAAAGCGCGGCACTACCTCAAAAACATGGCCCGGCGGTAGGCGGCGTCTGCCTGGCCAAGCGCTTGTTTGGCTTGCCCCAGCGTGTGGCGGCGTTAGATTTCCCGGCCGTTCACGACATGAAAATGAGACTGCTGACACTGCTGTGCCTCGCCGCCGCCTTTGCCGCGCCGGGGTTCTCAAGCCAAGCGAAGGCCGACGAAGGCCCGATCCGCGTTTTGTTCCTCGGCCACGAGAGCGAGCATCACAACTCCAACCTGTACTACCCGATGCTCTCCCGCGCGCTTGGCCGAGATGCGATCTATTTCGACTACGTCACCTCGGTCGAGGAGGCGCTGGGCGACGCCGACTATCTCGGCAAGTTTGACGCCCTGCTGCTCTACGCCAACCACGGCCGGATAGAGCCGCACCAGTGGAAGAACCTGAAGGACTACGTCGAGGGCGGCGGCGGCTTCGTGCCGGTGCACTGCGCGAGCTGGTGCTTTGGCAACGAACCGGGGTTCGACAAGCTCGTCGGCGGCCGGTTCAAGAGCCATCAGGGAGCGGAGTTCGCGGCCAAGATTGTGAAGCCGGATCATCCCTCGATGAAGGATGTGAAGGAGTTCACCGCCTGGGACGAGACCTATTTTCACAACAACCACAACACGGAAAACCGCACGGTGCTGATGGTGCGCGAGGCGATGCCGGGCGACCCCCACACCAAGCCGGAACCGTGGACGTGGGTACGCACGCAGGGCAAGGGCCGCGTGTTTTACACCGCCTCCGGCCACGACCAGCGCGTCTGGAGCCACAGCGATTTTCATCAACTCATCAAGAGCGGCATCCTGTGGTCGGTCGGCGACAAGGCGCGCAAGCGTTATGACAACTTCATCGCCAAGCGGACGCCGCTCAAGTACGAGAAGCGCGGCAACATCCCGAACTACGAGCGCCGCCCCGAGCCGCTTCAGTACCAACTCCCGCTCTCGCCCGAGGACAGCATGAAGTACACGCAGGTGCCGGTCGGCTTCCGCATGGAGCTGTTCGCCGCCGAGCCGGATGTCATCAACCCAATCTACATGGCGTGGGACGAACGCGGCCGCCTCTGGGTGGTCGAGACGGTGGATTATCCGAACGAGTTCAAGGACGGCCGCAAGGGCAACGACCGCATCAAGATTTGTGAGGACACCGACGGCGACGGCAAGGCCGACAAGTTCACCGTGTTCGCCGAGGGCTTCAACATCCCGACTTCGATGACCTTTGCCCGAGGCGGGGTCATCCTCGCGCATGCGCCGGAGTTTTATTTCCTCAAGGACACGGACGGTGACGACAAGGCGGACGTCCGCGAGGTTCTGTTCACCGGCTGGGGTGTGGGCGACACGCACGCCGGCCCGAGCAACCTGCGCTACGGGTTCGACAACTGGATCTACGGCACAGTCGGCTACGCCCGCTTCAACGGCTCACTCGGCGGCAAACAACACAACTTCGGCATGGGCGTGTTTCGCTTCAAGTCGGACGCCTCCGACATCGAGTTTTTGCACCAGTTCAACAACAACACATGGGGGCTTGGCTTCAATGCAGCCGGGGATGTCTTCGGCTCGACTGCCAACAACAACCCGACGTTTTACGGCGGCATCCCGGCGACGGTGTTCGGCGGCGAACGCAAGATGAGCGCGAAGATGATCGCCGACTCGCGCGCGTTTCACCCGATCACCCCCAACATCCGGCAGGTGGACGCGTTCAACGCCTACACCGCCGGCTGCGGCCACGCATTCGCCACTTCGGCGGCGTTCCCGGAAAAATACCGTAACCGCACCGCCTTCGTTTGTGCCCCGACCGGCAACCTGCTGGGCACGTATCACATGACCCCGACCGGCGCCGGTTACGCCGCGAAAAACGGGTACAGCTTTGTCGCCAGCGCGGACGAATGGTTCTCGCCAATCGTCGCCGAAGTCGGCCCGGACGGGCATCTCTGGATCGCCGACTGGTACAACTTCATCATCCAGCACAACCCCACCCCGAGCGTCGGACGCGGCGGTTACGCGGCCCGCAACGGTCGCGGCAACGCCCACATCAACCCAAACCGCGACCGGCAGCACGGCCGCATCTACCGCGTGATCTGGGACGGCGCGCCGAAGTCAAAAATCAAGACCTTGGCCAAGGCTGGCCCGCGCAAGCTCGTCAAGGCGCTCGACAGCGACAACCTGTTTTGGCGGCAGACCGCTCAGCGGCTAATCGTTGACGGCAAAAACAAAAAGGCCGTCAAAGCGCTGCGCGAACGTGCGATTGGCCAAGGGGTCGGCGCCATCCACGCCCTCTGGGCGCTCGACGGCCTCGGTGAACTCGACGAGGAAACCAAGCGCGCCGCACTCATCAGCGCCGATGCCGAGGTGAAACGCAACGCCGTCCGCGCGCTTGGCCAAGCGAAGGACGACGAGCAACTGCTCTACGACAGCGCCACGCTCGCCGACAAGGATCTGCACGTGCGCCTGGCTGCCATCGTCAAGCTAGCCCAGTTCCCCGAGTCGGACACCCACAAGCGGGCCGCCGGTGTGTTGGCCAAGGACAAGACCAACGCCGAGGACGAGTGGCTCAAGCTCGCGCTGCAGGCCGCCGGTGCCGAGGAGACCAACGTCATCGGCTACGAGCGCGGCCCGAACCTGTTCGCCAACGCGTCGTTTGAAAACAACAACGGCAAGCTGCCCGCCGGTTGGCAGGTGCGCACCTACAGCGCCAAGGGACCGGATGTCGAGCACTCCATCGAGACCCGCGCCAGCCACGTCAAGACCGGCAAGGCCTCGGTGAAAATCCGCTCCGGCAGCGGACACGACACCAGCATCTACACCAACGTGAAACTCAATTCCGGTACCACCTACGCCCTGAGCGCGTGGATCAAAACCGAAGGCGTCAACGGCGGACACGGTGCGCTGCTCAACGTCCACGAACTCCAGCACAAGGGCAAAACCACCGCCGTCAAGGGCAACAGCGACTGGAAAAAAGTGGAGCTGGTCTTCGAGAGCACCCAGTCCGGCCCGCTCACGATCAACTGCCTCTTCGGCGGCTGGGGCCAGGCCAAGGGCACCGCGTGGTACGACGACCTCTCCCTGCAGGAAGTCAAACCGATCTACGCGCAAGCCGACGGACAGAAGGAAATCAAGGGACTGGCCGACCGCGGGAAGGAGCTCGTCCACAGACACGCCGTTGCCTCCTGCGTCCGCTGCCATAAGATCGGCAACGAGGGTGGCGTCATCGGCCCGGCGCTCGACGGCATCGCCAGCCGCAAGGATCGCGCCTACCTTTACGAGAGCCTCGTCGACCCGACCGCCACGCTCGCGGAGGGCTTCGACAAGCTCGGTGCCAGCCCGATGCCGCCGATGAATCTGCTGCTCAACGACCAGCAACTCGCCGACGTCATGGCCTACCTCATGACGTTGAAGGAAAAATAGAATTCAACCCACAGCACAACCCAACCAGGAAGAGCCGGCCTTGCGCCGGCTCTTTTTTTATTTCAACCGCTCAATGCCCCGGACGGTTCGCGTGGGATACGCGAAGCTGACAAACCCGGTCCGGTGCAGCGTGAAGGAATGAATCGAAAGGGCATCATCCCTGCTGCGTCGAATCCTTAGTTTATCTACAAAATATTGCTTCCCGTAAAACTCCCCCACCTCTCCCGCTCCATAATAATACTTCTGCAACCGGTTCAACCCCCGCTGCAAATCGTCGACGTTCGGTGGCACTTCGTAATGCGACCGCGCAACGACCTCAAACGGGTTACGCGCGCCACTCAACGTCAGCCCAACGATGTTGTTCGTGCCATAATTGTACCCGGCAGGATGAATGTTCAGCAGATACTCTTCCCCCGCGATGGTGACCGAATAATTTCCGGCCAAGCCCTTGGCCAAGGGCCCCGGCTCCGCGTCGGTCACCGGCTTCTCCGGAAACGCCGACATACAACCGGCCAAGGTCAGCACCATCCCAACTCCAGCCAACACCACCCCCCCGCGCTTGGCCAAGCGAAGGATCATCAGGCAATGATTCCGTTAATCACTCGGCCGTGAACGTCGGTGAGGCGTAGATCGCGACCACCATAGCGGTAGGTGAGCGCCTCGTGATCGACCCCCATCAGGTGCAGCACCGTGGCCCACAGGTCGTAGATGTCGCACTTGTCCTCAGTGACGTGGTAACCAAACTCGTCGGTTGCCCCGTAGGCGGTGCCGCCCTTGGTTCCGCCGCCTGCCATCCAGACACTGTAGCCGTACGGGTTGTGATCGCGGCCGTTGCTGCCCTGAGAGAATGGTGTCCGGCCAAATTCACCCGCCCAAATGATGAGCGTCTCGTCGAGCAACCCGCGTGTCTTAAGATCCTTGATGAGCCCAGCGATCGGTTGATCCACCTGATGCGCCATCGCCCGGTGACCCCGCTCGAGGTCGCCGTGTTGATCCCACGGGTTGGGGCCGTTCCCGGCGCCGATGCCCTCATTCAGGCAACTCAACTCAATGAAGCGCACACCGCGCTCCACCAACCGCCGCGCCAGCAGACACTGCAGTCCATAACCGGCGACCTGCCGGTCGGAGGAATCCATGCCGTACATTTTTTTCGTGGCCTCGGCCTCGCCCTCGAGGCCGCACAGCTCCGGCACGGCGGATTGCATGCGAAACGCCGTCTCGTAGTTGCGCACCGCCGCCTCGACGTTGTTGTTGCCACCGATGTTTTGGATGAATTTTTGGTCCAGTCCTTTGACGAAATCGAGCCGGGCACGCTGCGACTGCCTCGCCTGGCCGGGGCGGATGTTTCGCACCGCCGGCGTGCGATCCCCCACAATGATTGAGCCTTGGTTTTCCGCCGGCAGATAGCCGTTGCTAAACAGCCCCACGCCCCCGTGCGGGATGGATGCCCCGCCGGATTGCAGCACAACGAAGCCGGGCAGATTTTGGTTTTCCGTCCCCAAGCCATACGACACCCCCGCCCCTGCGGACGGGTGGC
>JAPPPH010000121.1 GCA_028817635.1 Verrucomicrobiales bacterium
CAAGCTCGAGATTAACGGCTTGCGAGCCGAGTACTCGCCCTTGGCCGGAGCCTTGATTTCAGTCCAGATGGAATCGTCCAGTTTACCGAGGATTTCCGGTAATGTGACCGCATCCTTATCCGCCTCGACAAGGAATTCGTTGTCATACACCCGACCCAGCGTGGTCGGATTCAGAATCATCGTCAGCGTGGAAGCCTGAATCCCCATCACCTTGTCATGCACCGGCCATGTAGCGCTGTCCATGGAGCGAGACAGGTTGTCGATCCAACGGTCACTTCCCATGCGACGAAGCAGCTCCGTGTTCAATCCAAACGCCTTATCCTGAAATGTGTTTTCCAGAATAAAGTCGAGGGCCTCGCGTTGGAGCTTCGCCGAGACGGGAGTCACAGGGTAGCGATTTCCGGGATCTCCCTTTTTGTCTCGATTCACATGTGAACCGCCAATCCAGTTCGCCATCATGCTTAACGAACGGGATTGAAGTGAGAGCGTGAGTTGATAGCCGTAGCGTGCCTTCGCCCAGCTTTGCCCATCTTTCACAAACTTATCGAGCAACTTGCCTCGATGATGCCGCACGATATTCATTTGGTTTTCAGCGTACTTAAGGGGATTCGCCGCAAAGTCATAACGACGCGCGAACGGGTCGGGGCCGAACGTGTCTTCATCGGTTGCAAACTGAAGTTTCGGGTCCGAAACACGGCTGAGGATTTTTTTGAGTTCATCCTCAGATTTCAAAATCGAGTAGCCATACTCTATGGCCCAGTAGTCATACGGACCAATCTCGATCATGGTGTAGTCTCCCTGTTTTTTTCCGATACCCTTGAACATGTTGATGGGCAGGTAGTCCATGACTGATCCCGCCAGGGTTTCCTTCCCCTTCAAGTCGTCGCTGTTGATTTTCTCAAGAGTGTGAATACTGGAGGCCTTAAAGTTGTGACGAAGACCGATTGTGTGACCGACCTCGTGGGCTACGAGCGTTGCGATTAACGGCCCGACAAACTGCTCAGGCACACCGTCGATGATGACGTCTGTCGTTTTATTCCCGCTATCGCCGTTTTCAATTTCCTCCCGGGCAAGGTCGAGGTCCAACCGCATTACCGCCAAGTCGAGTGACATACAATCAGCCGCGCGACAAAAACCGTTCACTTGACTTACCCGGCCATGGAGGCCGTCAAATTCGTTGTCTCCAATTAGCTCGGCATCCGCCTTGGCCAAGGCGTGTCCACCATAGGCTTCGGCCCCGAGTGCGGCCAATTGGGCTCGAATCGACCCGCGCTGTGCCGGGTGCGCCATTCGAACCCGTGGATCCCAGTTCGGATGACTCTTCAACCAAGCCAGCGTTTCCGGTGCGAACCCTTCCATCGCAATCTCGGGAAGCACCTCGTTAAATTGTTTCCAATAGTGGCGAATCCAGCCATCGGTTAGGATAATGTCAGCATCAAGAATTTGGCCGGTCAACGGATTGACGCGGCTCGGCCCGATCGCCGAGCCCACATCATTGTTTAACCAGCGCACGAAATTGTAGCGCGCGTCTTCCGGATCCTTTTCCATGTGTGCACCGGTAGCTGCGTCCTGATAGTACACCTCGATCGCATTGGCCAAGCCGATCTTTTCGTAGGCCTTGTTCCACATCAGGATACCCTCACGAACCCAGCGGCGGTAACGCACCGGCGTCGTGTGTTCGATGTAAAAGATGATCGGGTTTTTAACCGGGCTGACCTTTAGTTTGGGATCCGCCTTCTCGAGATGCCAACGATTAATGTAGCGGATTTTTTTCTGCTCATCCGTGTACTTGCCAAGGTCGGTATAACTGGTGGTGAAGTATCCAACCCGCTGGTCTGCCACACGTGGCTTGTAAGTCTTGCTCGGGGTAATGGAGCTGATGGAGTAATGCAGTGTCTTCAACACGCCGTTGCCGGTCGGTGCCGTGAACGCCAACTCAACATTGGTCGGAAACGCCTTCGCAGTTTTGATCTGTGCCAACCTCGAGTTGAACCCGGCACCCTTGCTGCCAAAGAATTTCGAGGCACCTCCGACCAGCAACGCATCCATATCGATCACCGGACGATTCTTGGACATTACGGTGAGAATTGGCACTGAGGTCAAAACTCGATCGGTGAACAGGCGCTTAACCGAGGCCCGGGACTCCAAGTCGCCCGTGGAACGCACGGCCAAGTTTGGCTCGATGATCAGCAGTTGTTTGTTGAGGCGCTTGAAATACACGTAGCGCTCGCCAGCCTGCAACCCAGCGTACGTTTCCCCACTCGCCACCGTGGTGGCGATGAAGAAGCGCTTGGCCTCGAAGCCGGCCGGCAGAGCGGCGAGCATTTGCTGGTCCTTCTTGCGGACAAAGATGGAGAACAGGCTGTCTTTCTTCTCCATGCTGGAGATGACCTGTTCGTACCCTTTCAGCACTGTAGTGTACGATGGGAAGTCCGGCTTTACCGTGGGGGTCGGAGGCTTCGGCGGGGTAGGCGCGGTTTGCGCCACGACAGTTGTCATCGCGGCAAAACCAAGCGCAACAACGAGTGAGGTTTGTTTGATGCTCATAACAAA
>JAPPPH010000003.1 GCA_028817635.1 Verrucomicrobiales bacterium
GGTGGTTTATACGACAACTGAAAAAGCGGCCCACAAGGGGGCGAGAGTCAAGGCGGCCATGTTGGCGGAGATGGGGTTGCGTGTGCATTTGTGCGGCGATGTTGATTTGAAATAATGCATGAGTGACAAACCGCAAGAACCGGAGAACTCCGAAAGGATCGCTGCATGGACGGCGTGGCGGTGGCCGCTGGTCGTGGTGATCCTGTCGATGTTTGCGTTAATTGCGTTCGTCTACGTTTTGCGGACTCCGGAGCGATTGATCGAGTCAGCCGGGAAGGGGGCTGCGGGCGTGGCTGGCGCGCTTGAAAATGCCGCTGCGAACTTCCAGAGAGCCACAATCACCAAGACGTTTACGGCCAGTCTTCCGGACTTCGAATCGGAGCGAGGCGGTTTGTTGGAATTGGCCAAGGTCACCGCGACGGAGTCATTCAAAAGTCAGGATGAATTGAAATACGATTTTCGCTGGTTCGAGTTGAGTGCAGGAACCACCACCACGGAAATTCGTGTCCCGGTGACCTACCGCTATCATCTGCGCATGCGGGACACCTGGCGTTTGGATGTGGCAGATGGTGTTTGTTTTGTTTACGCGCCGGCGATTCGCCCAAGTCAGCCTCCAGCAGTGCATACGGATAAATTGGAAAAATCCTCCGACGAAGGGTGGGCGAGGTTTAACGTCGAGGAGCAGATGATGAAACTCGAAAAAACCATCACACCGACCATTCGCAAATATGCTGCTGATGAAAGGCACTTGGCTGCGGTGCGGGAAAATTGTCGTAAAACGGTTGAGGAATTTGTTCAGGATTGGCTGATTCGAGAGAATCAATGGGGCGACGGAAAACTACGGGTTGTGAAGGTGTTTTTCCTGGGTGAAACCGGGCCGGGCCAGGAGGTCGGAGTCTTGCCGGCGGAGGAACCCAAAACTGATTAATCGCGTAACTATTTGCAGCAAGACAGCGTACCGATTACGGTTCGCGCACCTGCAGTTCAGGGGGAGAAAATGTCCACAGTCATATTGCCAGAGCATGCCAATGCGTTGTCAGCGTTTGATCACGTGCAACGCACACGTCTGGTTTTTGGTAACGGTACTGCCTCGAGGGCAGGGGAGTTGGCAGGCGAACTTGGCCTCACGCACCTGCTCTTGGTGACCGACTCCGGATTGGTCAAGGCCGGTCATGCGGCGGTGGTTACGGATGCGCTGGAGAAATCCGGTTTGAAGGTGACTTTGTTTGATGAGGTTATCGAGAACCCCACCACCGATTGTGTCGAAAAAGCCAGACAAGCAGCCGCTTCGGCCGGTGTGGATTCCATCCTTGGTCTTGGCGGTGGCAGTTCCATGGACACGGCCAAGGGAGCTAATTTTCTCCTGACCAATGGCGGGCGAATGCAGGACTATTGGGGAGTAGGAAAGGCAGAAAAAGAGATGCTCCCACTAATCGTCGTGCCGACCACGGCAGGCACCGGGAGCGAGTGCCAGTCGTTCGCATTAATTTCGGATGCTGAAACGCATCAAAAAATGGCCTGCGGAGACCCGAAGGCAGCCGCGAAGATTGCCATACTTGATCCTGAGTTGACCCTTTCCCAACCGCGCAACGTCACTGCGTGTACCGGTATTGATGCCATCGCGCATGCTGTCGAGACGGCGGTGACCAACAAGAAAAATGAGCTGTCGTGGATGTTTTCCAAGGAGGCGTTCGGGTTGCTCATGCCTAATTTTGCGACGGTGCTTAACACGCCGGATGATCTCAATGCCCGTGGCAGCATGTTGCTGGGGGCGGCCATGGCCGGATGCGCGATCGAGGCAAGTATGCTTGGGGCAGCGCATTCAACCGCCAACCCGTTGACGGCGCATTTTGACATTGTACATGGCCAAGCGGTGGGAATGATGTTGCCTCACGTTGTCCGATTTAATACTGAGCTCGATGAATGCCGCTTGGCTTATAGCGAGTTGGCTCAGATTGGGAATCTTGGCAAAGCGGAAGATGAGCGTGGTGACGCCGAGCGCTTGGCCAAGCGCTTGGCCAAGTTACTGGAATTGGCGGACATGCCGGTGAACCTGCAGGCCAGTGGGGTCGATGAGGCTAAGTTACCGACGCTCGCTGAGGAAGCGGCTGCCCAGTGGACCGCGAATTTCAATCCCCGCGAAGCCGGGAAAGCTGAGATGGAAGCCATTTACCGGGCGGCCTTTTAGATTGGCTTTTCCTTCAGGCGCTTGGCTGTTTCAATGCCCGCGTGACGAGGGACGAGATACTTCAGATTTTTAAGGATTCCGGCGCATTGCTCGACGGGCATTTCATTTTGCGCAGTGGTCTGCGCAGCAGGCAATTTTTTCAGTGCGCGCTGGCGTTGCAGGACATGCCGAGTGTGGAACGTCTTGGGGCAGCACTTGCGGAGAAACTTCGGAGTTATGGCCCCACAACGGTTTTGGCCCCGGCAATGGGCGGGTTGGTCATCGGTCAGGAGGTGGCACGCCAATTGGGCGTTCGGGTTATTTTTGTCGAAAAAGAGGAGGGCGATCTCGTTTTGCGTCGTGGGTTCAAAA
>JAPPPH010000341.1:0-1804 GCA_028817635.1 Verrucomicrobiales bacterium
CCCAACTCGGCTGCGAGATGCAATGGAGCGTTCTTATATGGTAAGCCACGTTGTTCGCCATTTTTTTCGGTGACGTTCGGGTTAGCGCCTGCTGCCAAAAGGCGTTTGGTTAACTCGACGTCTTCAGCCTCAATCGCGACGAATAACTCCGTGTACCCCTCTCCATTGTATTGGTTGAGTGGTTCACCCTTGGCCAAGCGTTCCTTGATTTTGTGGATCTCTGATTTTTGTGTCCGGGAGACAGTGGGGGCTTGGAATTGTTCAACCGGTTTTTTTCCAGGCTTCGTACCGGTCGAGAGTTCGGGTGTATTTACCGGAGGGTTGACCGGTTCATTGCCGGCAACTTCATCCGGATTACCACTTAGCGTGAGAAACGCGACCACGCCAAGCACCGCGACCCCGGCGGCGATGCCGACGATGATCTTGGAAGATTTGGGGGTGGACTCCTCGACCCACTCCTCGTCGTCCTCCTCGACTTCGGCAAACGCGGGGACGGTCATCGGTTTGCTGCAGGAGGGGCAGTCGATCTGTTGGCCGGCCAGTTCCTCGGGGACGGAGAGGTGCTGATCGCAACCCGGGCAGTTGATTTTGTGTTCAGCCATAAGCCTATTCCGGTTCAAGGGCTAAATTTGGCTTTGTTTTATAAAATGTCAATCTGGATTTTTTTAGAATCATGGCAACCGAGTGCGCTTGGCCAAGCGGCGAATCGTGGGGGACAGTTGTTAAACGCAGAGGACGCGGAGGCGCAGAGGGCCGCGGAGGAAACCCGAAATAGGAGGGTTGTGGGTTTGATTCGTACCGATATCTGATCGTCAATTGTGATATCCCTCCGGGATGGATTTTCGTGACGATGGTTCCGGTGGTGGCACTTCGCTTACCACCGGCTAATTGCTTCGAAGCCTCTGGCTTCGGCCCCATTTGGTTTCATCTCTGCGGCCCTCTGCGTCTCCGCGTCCTCTGCGATTAAAGAGGGTTGTGCCGTGACGAAAAAAAGACCGGCAGTTGCCTGCCGGTCTTTCGGTTAATTGGTTGTGGCGCTGTCTTACAGGGCCTTCTTGGTGGTCTTGATGATGACCGCCGCGATCTTGTACGGGTCGCCGTTGGAGGCCGGGCGACGATCTTCCAGCCGTCCTTTCCAGCCGTCCTCGATGGTGCCCACCGGGATGCGAATGGAGGCGCCACGATCGGACACACCGTAGGAGAACTTGTCGATCGCCTGGGTCTCGTGCAGGCCGGTGAGGCGCTGGTTGTTGTCCGCGCCATACACGTCGATGTGTTCGCCGATGTTTTTGCCGAACTCTTCGCAGATGGCGTTCATCAGCGGCTCGCCGCCTTCGTCGCGCATCTTGCCGCAGGAGAAGTTTGCGTGCATACCGGAGCCGTTCCAGTCGCCGGTGATCGGTTTCGGGTGCCAGTTGACGGAGATGCCGTAGCGCTCGCCGATCCGCTCGAGGAGGTAGCGGGCGACCCAGATTTGGTCACCGGCGCTGCCTGCGCCCTTGGCGAAGATTTGGAATTCCCATTGGCCCATCATCACTTCGGCGTTGATGCCCTCGACGTTCAGGCCGGCGTCGAGGCAGACCTGAAGGTGTTCGTCGACGATGTCGCGGCCGATGGCGTTGGCGGCACCGACGGAGGTGTAGTACGGACCCTGCGGGCCGGGGAAACCGCCTTTCGGGAAGCCGATCGGCAGGTTGGTCTCGTTGTCCCATAGGACGTATTCCTGCTCGAAGCCAAACCAAAAGTCGTCGTCATCGTCGTTGATGGTGGCGCGGCCGTTGGATTCGTGCGGTGTGCCGTCTGC
>JAPPPH010000341.1:1814-2535 GCA_028817635.1 Verrucomicrobiales bacterium
ACCTCGGCGTCAGCTCCGTTGATGCCTGCGCTGCCGTTGGCTTCGTGCGGTGCGCCGGCTGCGTTGACGACTTCCCACATCACCAGCCAGTTGTCGGTGCCGATCTTGTCGGGATCGGGGTAGAGGGCGACCGGCTTGAGGAGACAGTCGGAGTCGTTGCCGTCGGCCTGCTCGGTTGAGGAGCCGTCGAACGACCACATTTTGCAGTCTTCCAGTGTTCCACCAAAGTCGGACACGACCATGGTCTTGCTTCGCAGGCTTTGGGTCGGCTTGTAGCCGTCCAGCCAGATGTATTCGAGTTTAGCTTTGCTCATGATATCTCGTTGGATTTATCAGTTAAAAAAAATGTTTCGCCGCAGCAAAAACAAGCTTGGCTGCGGCATGGCTCGGGTGAATGACCCGGGGCATTTGGGTTTGATTGCCACCGTGAGGCAAGGTTTTTCTGTAAACATTAGAAACTTGCCTCGCAGAGCACACCAATCACCCGAATGAACCCGATGGGCTAACCAAAGCCGAACTAGGGCAAGAACGATGCCAACTGAGCCAAGCGCTTGGCCAAGCGAGTTTAGATTGCAATAGAACGGAGGAAATTCTTTAAAATTGGCCGAATAGATACGGAGAAACTTGGCCAAGCGCTGGAGGGTTTCAGTTGTGCATAATAGATGTATCTGTTCAGAAATCGCCAGCGTGAAAAAAAGCGAACAGCAATTTCTGCTGATTA
>JAPPPH010000239.1 GCA_028817635.1 Verrucomicrobiales bacterium
AAGGTGACCGATGAAAACTTCAGCGACACGGTGGAGAAACATGACGGAATGGTGGTGCTCTATTTCTGGGCGGAATGGTGTTTCGCCTGCCTCGCTGTCGGCCCGGCACTGGAAGAGTTGGCACCCGACTACCGGGAGCGAATCAAGTTTTGCAAAGTCGAAATCGACGAAAATCCGTTGCTCGTCGAAAAACACGTCCCCGATCGCTCATTCCCCTGCCTCGTCATCTTGAAGGACAATAAAGTGCTCGGCCGCCACCAAGGCATCGATCCCGACACCGATCCAACCCCATTGCTCAAGGATTGGTTCAAAAAGTTCGCCCCATAATTAGGAATTCAAAACCAAGCGCTTGGCCAAGCGGGGACTTTTCACAGGGGTGCGACGCACGTACAGTGCCGCCCGTTCAATTCACATGAAAACTCCGATCACCATTCTCATGACGCTTGGCCTGACACTCAGTGCGATTTCGCAAGGCAAGGAGATGCCGCTTTGGCCGAACGGTGCACCCGGCGCGCTTGGCCAAGCGCCGCGTGACATCCCCACCTTGACGCCATTCCTCGCGCCGGCGGACAACAACTCCGGTTCGGCGATCGTGATCTGCCCCGGCGGCGGCTACGGCGGACTCGCCTCGCACGAGGGCGCAACCTACGCCCAGTTTTTGCAGAAGCACGGCATTAATGCGTTCGTCCTAAAATACCGACTTGGCTCGGCCGGTTATCGGCATCCGATCATGCTGGGCGATGCCGCTCGGGCCATTCGCACCGTCCGCACCCATGCCAAGAAATGGAAGATTGACCCGGAGAAAATCGGCATCATGGGCTCGTCAGCCGGCGGACACCTCGCTTCCACCGCGATCACCCATTTTGACAATGGCGACCCCAAGGCACGTGACCCGATCGACCGCGCCAGCTCGCGACCCAACGCCGGCATCCTTTGTTACCCGGTGATCACCATGGGCAAATACACCCATCAAGGCTCGAAGCGAAACCTGCTCGGCAACAATCCGCCGGAGGAACTCGTCAACCTGCTCTCCAGCGAAAAACAGGTTCGCAAAAACACCCCGCCCACCTTCGTCTGGCATACAGCCGAGGATCGCCCTGTGCCGGTGGAGAACAGTCTTCTTTTCGCCTCCGCACTGCGCGAGGCCGGCGTGCCATTCGCGTTGCACGTTTACCAAAAGGGCCGGCACGGGATCGGCCTCGCAGACAAGCCACCGTTCAAAAACGTTCACCCGTGGGCGAACGATCTCGTTTTCTGGCTCAAGGAGCAGGGTTTCATCGCCAAGTAATCAACGCTTGGCCAAGCGCTTGGCCTTGCTGTACGCTGCCCGGCCCTGAAAATGGAACTGAGCAACGACGAAATCCGCCGCTACTCCCGCCACCTGATCCTCCCCGAGGTCGGGATGGCCGGTCAGAAGAAACTCAAGGGCACCAGCGTCCTGTGCATTGGCACCGGCGGACTAGGGTCGCCGATCAGCATGTATCTCGCAGCCGCCGGCATCGGCCGGATTGGTCTGGTGGATTTTGACGTGGTCGACTTCTCAAACCTGCAGCGCCAGATCGCCCACGGCACCGAGGACGTCGGTCGGCCCAAGGTGGAGTCCGCCACGGAGACAATAAACAGCATTAACCCGAATGTGGTCGTCGACAAACACGAGGCGCCGCTCACCAGCGAGAACGCCATGGCCCTCGTCGCCGATTACGACATCGTGGTCGACGGCACAGACAATTTCCCCACGCGCTACCTGACCAACGACGCCTGCGTGCTGCAGGGCAAGCCGAATGTCTACGGCTCAATTTTCCGGTTCGACGGACAGGCGAGCGTGTTCGCACCCAGCATGGACGGCCCGTGCTATCGTTGTCTTTACCCGGAACCACCGCCACCCGGCATGGTGCCAAGCTGTGCAGAGGGCGGCGTGCTCGGTGTGCTGCCCGGCATCGTCGGCTGCATTCAGGCCACGGAGATTATCAAACTCGCGCTGGGCGAAGGTTCATCGCTCGTCGGGCGTCTGCTCATCTTCAATGCGCTGGAAATGAAGTTCCGCGAAGTGAAGCTGCGCCGCGATCCCAAATGCCCGATTTGCGGCGACAACCCGACCATCAGCGAACTGATCGATTACAACGAGTTTTGCGGCATTCCGGATCAGCCGGCTGAGCCGGAGGAAAACCCGGACGAAGTGGACGTGCAGGAAATGAAACGCGCACTCGACCACCCCGACCTTGGCATTGCCGTGGTCGACGTCCGCGAGCAGGACGAATTCGAGATCGCGAAGGTCGAGGGCACGACGCTCGTGCCACTCAGCCAGATCGAGCAGCGCTTCACGGATCTGGATCCGAACCAGACGATTTACTTGCACTGCAAGGCCGGTGTGCGCTCGCTCAAGGCGCTTGGCTTTTTGCGTGAGCAGGGCTTCAAGTACCTCAAGAGCGTCAAGGGCGGCATCACCGCCTGGTCGGAGGAAATCGATCCGAACGTTCCCAAGTACTAATACGTTTTCCCGCTTGGCCAAGCTCTGCG
>JAPPPH010000073.1 GCA_028817635.1 Verrucomicrobiales bacterium
AGTTGGAGTTCGACCCATGGAAGAAAACAACACAGAAAATCAGGCGGACGCTCTGGGCAAGGCGTCGGAAAGTGTCGCGCAAAAATTTGAGTCGCTGCGAGACCTGTTAACCTCATTGAAGGACCAGTTCATCGGTTGGGGTATCGCAGATTTTTGGGCGGGTGTTTTGGTGAATGTGGTGGGTGCCGCGGCGTTGGTGTTTGTTTGTTGGATTGCGTATCTGGTGTCCAAGCGCATCGTGCTCCGCGTAATTCGTTACGCACTAAGTAAGACGGAAAACGATTGGGATAATATCCTGATTGAAAACAAGGTTTTCTCCCGTCTGACCAACATCGTACCGGCGATGGTGGTGCATGTACTCGCACCGGTGGTGTTTGACGAGGTGGACAGCGTTGTCGCATTCGTGCAGGGGGCATCGAAAGTTTATCTGGTTGTTGCGCTGCTGTTCACATTGCAGGCGGTACTCGCGAGTGCGCTGGAGATTTACCAGCGGTTCGACATTTCAAGACGAATCCCGATCAAGGGCCTGACGCAGGCGGTGATGTTGGTCGCCTGTTTCATCGGCGGCGTATTTGTCATCTCGATCGTCATGGGCCGTGAGGTAGGGGCGTTGATGGCTGGGTTGGGTGCGATGTTCATGGGTTTCCTGTTTGTATTCAAGGACGCGATCATGGGATTTGTTGCCGGCATTCAGATCGCCACAAACGACACGGTGCGGAAGGGTGATTGGATTGAAATGAAGAGCCACGGCATCGACGGAGACGTTATCGATGTCTCGCTGACAACGGTCAAGGTCCAGAATTTTGACAAGACGGTGGTGAGTATTCCGGCTTCAAAATTGATCACTGATTCCTGCCGGAACTGGCGTGGCATGAAGGACTCCGGCGGTCGGCGAATCAAGCGGCCGTTGCGCATCGATATGCGCTCCATCCGTTTTGCCGATGACTCTCTATTGGAAAAATTCCAGCGCTTCGACCTGTTGAAGGGTTACCTCCAGTCAAAACTCGACGAGGTCAACTCGCACAACAAGACGACCAACACAGACTTGTCCGAGTTGGTTAACGGCAGGCGACTGACCAACATCGGAACCTTTCGCGCCTACATTGTCGCTTACCTCAAAAATCATCCAAACATCAGGCAGGATCGGACGTTTTTGATTCGGCAACTTGAGCCAAGTGACAATGGACTCCCAATTGAGATTTACATTTTTACCGACACAACAGTTTGGGCTGAGTACGAGGCGATTCAGTCGGATATTTTCGATCACCTTCTTGCGGTGATCCCTGAGTTTGAGCTTGCGCCGTTCCAGAATTCCACCGGCAAGGAGTCGGTCAGCGGCACGCTCGACGTCACGATGGTGAACAGTTGAGCGGTGCTTGGCCAAGCGCGACTCCGAACTTGCCAGCGCCCGCTCCGCTTGGCCAAGCTCTCCGCGTGCAAACATTGACAGCGGAATGTGTGTTGGACGCCAAGGCGATCCTCGGTGAAGGCCCCGTGTGGCGGGCGGAAACGCAAGACTTGGTATGGGTGGACATCGAGAGTGCGAAGGTGAATTGTTTTTCCCCCGCGAGCGGCGAGAACAAAACTTGGGACGTGGAGGAAAAAGTGGGCCTCGCGGTGCCGGCTGAAAACGGGGACTTAATTTTGGGTATGACGGTTGGCTTGACCCGGTTGAATCTCGAGAGTGGCGAAGTGTCGCCGATCATCGATCCCGAAAAAGATCTGCCAAATAATCGTTTTAATGATGGCAAGGTGGACCCCGAGGGACGCCTCTGGGCGGGGACGATGGGCCTCGATGAGGCGCCCAACGTCGGCAGCCTTTATCGTCTGAACCGCAATCATTCGGCAGACAAGTTGTTTGATCAGGTGAGTATCTCCAACGGAATGGCTTGGTCGGCGGATCACAAATCGTATTACTACATCGACTCTCCTACGAGGCAGGTTGCGGCGTTTGACTGCGACATGGATGCCGGGACGGTTTCGAATCGTCGTGTCGCGTTCGAGTTGCCGGAGGGGATGGGCTATCCAGATGGAATGTGCATCGACAACGATGGAATGCTGTGGGTGGCACTATGGCAGGGCTGGGGCGTCGCGAGGTTCGCTCCGGATGGAGAGTTACTCGGCAAAATCGAAGTGCCGGTTGAACGGGTGACGTCGTGTTGTTTCGGTGGAGACAACTGGGATGAACTCTACATCACCACGGCCAGCCGTGACCTTGATGAGGCAGGGAAGGCAGAGCAGCCACAGGCCGGCGGGGTGTTTCACTGCAAGCCGGGTGTCAGCGGGCCGCCGACTAATCTGTATTTGGGTTAGTCCGCGACGCTTTCCGCGATGATTCGCCGGTAGGTTTTTTCAGCGTGATCGTAGGTTTCGTTGAAGTCATCGATTTCGTCGTCGCCCATGAAGCGGCGTTTTTGTTCCCGACATTTTTTCACCCCGGCAAGACACCACTCGGCGCTGCGCTTGGAAGCCCGGATC
>JAPPPH010000219.1 GCA_028817635.1 Verrucomicrobiales bacterium
CATGGGATGTGTTTTATTCGACGGGTCGGGCGGGGAGAAAAATCCGGGGGAGTCGATGGGGTGGTTTAAAATAGCGGCAGACAAAGGGGACCCAGATTCTCAATTCATGTTGGGAGCGGGTTTGTTTCTGGGGAAAGGCGTTGAGGAAGATTATATCGAGGCGTTCAAGTGGCTGACATTGGCAGGTGAATATGTGCCTAATGCCAAAGAAGCATTAAGCGATTTAAATTCAAAAATCACTCCTGCGCAAATGGCGGAGGGGTTGAAGCGGGTTGATAAATATAAAGCTTCTCGGGGTGGTTTGCGGTGATGCTTTTGCCGATGGGAAAGGCGGCCAAGCGCTTGGCCAAGTGTTGAGAAATTTGAGGATGATTGTTGGCGATGGGTGAGGTGTTCCGGTTTGGCCTTGTTTTCCAAACCAAGCGCGAGGACAGTCCGCGCACCATGAAGTTTCATCTGCCAGTTGCGCTTGGGGGTGCGCTGTTTGCTGCGACAATATCCGCTGCCACCGTAGCGGACACCAAGTTTGAGCATGGTCGCGGTTTTTACGAGGCGCCATTCGAGGAAACAATTACGACCAAGACCAAGGGGGCGACTTTGGTCTATACGTTGGATGGCAGTGACCCGCGCGAGTCGGCCACTGCCCGGAGGGGGACGAATCCGCTCAAGGTAAAGATTGATCCGGCAAGCCGAAAAGGGAGGCCGTTGTCGCCGGGGGTGATTCTTCGCGTTTACGCCAAGAAGGAGGGAGTGAAACCGTCGAATGTCGATACCGCAACCTACCTGTTCGCGGAGCAGGTTCGTGAACAGTCCCATCGCAGTCCGGGAGGCGGATGGCCGGAGGGGAACCGTGCGAATCGACAGATCTTGGTGTACGGCATGAACCGAGAGGTGCTCGAGGACCCACGCTGGAAGGACGAGATCGTCCCGGCGCTGAAGTCCATCCCCAGTATGTCGATCGTGGCACCGCTCGACGCCTGGTTTAACCCGGAAACCGGCCTGTACTCCAACCCGAGGGAGCAGGGGAAGAAAACGGAGATCGCTGGTTCGCTTGAGTTAATTTATCCGGATGGGAAAAAGGGGTTTCAGGTTAACACCGGGATTCGGATTCGCGGCGGTTACAGCGCATCCTCACGCAATCCGAAACATTCGTACCGGTTCTTTTTTCGCGGGGAATATGGCGACGGAAAACTGAGGTATCCGCTCTTTGGCAAAGCCGGGGTGGATGAGTTTGACAAGATTGATTTGCGGACCGCGCAAAACCATTCGTGGGCGTTTGAGAACAGCAAACGGAACACATTTCTTCGTGATATTTTCTGTCGCGACCTGCAGGGCATCAGCGGGCATCACCACACGAAGAGTAACTACTATCACGCGTACATGAACGGCATGTACTGGGGGCTTTTCATGACGCAGGAACGTGCGGAGGCGCGATTTGGTGCATCCTATTTTGGCGGTGATGCCGCAGACTTTGACGTCATCAAGGCGATGGGTTGGATGAAGCCGACCGAGGTGACCGACGGGACGATCTCCCTGTTTCGTGAGCTGTTTGAGAAGACGCTCGATTGGTCGGGAAGCAATGCCGATTACTTCGCGTTGCTAGGCCGGAAGCCGGATGGCTCGCTCGACCCGGATGGTAAAATCCTAGTCGATCCCGACAACCTCATCGACTACATGCTGGGGATTTTTTACACCGGGAGCAACGACGAGGCGGCGGCGTGGGGCGGTCGTTCGACCAACAACTTTTTTTGTATGGTCGATCACGATGAACCGTTTGGGTTTCAGTTTTTTCGCCACGATGCCGAGCACTCGATGGATGTCGGTTGGGAAGATCGAACCGCCCCTGCCACCGACGCGAAATTCCGCAGATTGGAATGGTTCAATGGTCAAACCCTCCACGAACGTCTATCGAAGAACGACGAATATCGTCTGCTGTTTGCCGATCATGTTCATCGGCATCTTTTTAACAACGGCTCCATGACACCGCGAAACTCGGTGAAGCAAATGGCCCGCAGGGTGGCCGAGGTGGAGCGGGCTATTTCGGTCGAGGCAGCCCGCTGGGGTAACACCGAAAACGAGTCCCCGGTTCAATGGCGGCGGAATGCCGATTTTCTGCTCAAGTACTGGCTGCCAGCCCGGCGCGACAAGGTGGTGCGTCAACTCCAACGCCGCGGTCTCTATCCCGAGTTGGCCCCGCCGATGGTTGAGTCGGAGGGCAAAATAATTGAACAACGTGTGTGGGCGTTGCCTTCCAAGCCCACGCTTTCCCTGCGGTTGCCAGTCGAGGTGGAGGGCGAGATTTACGTCACCCAAGACGGGAGCGACCCGAGGTCAATCGGGGGAGATGTTTCGACGACCGCTCGAAAAGTGGAGGCCGGCAAGATTTTCGAAATCCATGGTGTCGTCCTGAAAACACGAACCAAGCTCGGAGAGGAATGGAGCGCATTGCGTGACATATACTTTGTGCGGCCGATCGC
>JAPPPH010000416.1:0-455 GCA_028817635.1 Verrucomicrobiales bacterium
GTTCCAACATTGAGGTAAACGGCCACCCTTAAAAAGGAAGAAAAGTCGGCTGGGAAATGTCCGGCAAACAGGCAACGGTGGTGGGCAATAAACTGTTGCAAACAGGTGTCAAACGGGAACAAGTGGTAAAAATCACCGGCATGGGCGATTCCACTCCGTTGGAAATTGATGGTGTTCCCATCGAACCGATCTCCAAAAAAAATCGTAGATTTGAGGTGCTCATTCGCACAAAATCGGAAACATTCTAACCAAGTTTAAGTTACAATGGGTGGCGCATGGAAAGTCGCATATGCGGATTTGGTAACAGGGTTGTTCGCCCTGTTCATGTGCCTTTGGTTGACCTCTGTCGACGAGGAAGTCATGGAGGAAATTTCCGAGTATTTTAAAAATCCAAATACCGAAACCGTCCAGGCATCACCCGGCTCGATCGATATCCTGAAGGCCACCGTGGCAGC
>JAPPPH010000416.1:465-2473 GCA_028817635.1 Verrucomicrobiales bacterium
TGGCAGCCTCGCGCCGAGCCAGTTTCTCCAAGCCGGCGCTCGTGCCGAAACGCCTCATCCGAAAGACCACCGAGAACATCGAGAAATCTTATGTACAATCTCCCGAGTTTCAGGATAACGAGAACATGCACGTCGAGGTCATCGATGAAGGAGTAAAACTCAGTCTTTTCGGCACTTCTCAACGACCCATATTTGATGGGTCAAATGGAGGACTCTCTGAATACGGTAACATTGTCGTGAACAGTTTGGGCACATGGCTCAGCCGAAAGCATGATATGCGAGGCAAACCCATTGAGCCTATGGAAATTGAAATCGAAGGCTTCGCCCCGGAAGACAGCAACGAAGATCATTGGACCGCATCCATGAATCAGGCGATGTTGATTCGCAAAAAACTACGGGATAACGGGGTGCCTGAAAACTTTATTAAAAAAGTGGTCGCTTATGGGGATAAGCGCAAACCCTCAACTACCGGGAACCAGGCGAACGAAGACGACCAAAGCGTGTCGATCATCATCCGTAACAAAAAATAGACTGCCCTCTCACATGAACGACTTTGTCCCAAAAACTGCGGAAATAACGGATACAAATCAGCCACACGTTACGGAGGAAAATTCTGAATTCATCCCGATTAACCGCACTGGCGACAATTCAAAATTACCCGCAGATGCCACCCCGACTTTTCAACAGAAACAGGCTAAGCCAGTGGATCAAAGCAGCCTTTCTCCGGATGCGTTGAAAGGGGTTGAGGTCCCTCCTGCGGACAATGCGGCCGCCCCGGGTTCAGCCCCTGCCGTGAAGGATTCAACTGAGACAGATCAGCACGAGTTCAAGGTGCAGATTATCCGGGATGGCGATCGGATCACGAAGATGCTTGTTCAATGTAAATGCGGCGAAACAATCCCGCTCGACTGCATTTATTAAGTTTGCCTTTTGTGCATCTGAGTCTGCCATTACGATGGGCGTGGCAACTTCGCCCACATCGTGAGTACAGGTTCACTATCAACACCATTCATTCCCGGACAACGCTGGAGCAGTAATTCTGAGCCCGAATTGGGCTTGGGAATCATTGAGGAAGTCGATTCGCAGTTTGTTAATATTCAGTTCCCCGCCTGCGACGAATTAAGGCGTTATTCCGTCGAATCCCCTCCCCTCCACCGGATTCGCTTTCAACCCGGCAACACGGTGCAGGACATAGCCGGCACAGAGTATACCATTGACCAAGTCGCCGAGGACAACGGTGTGCTCACCTATATTTGCGGCAAAAACCGGTTACTCGAGTCTCAACTGAATGCCAACATGGCAGATCGTGGCCCCATTGAACGGCTAATGGACGGTCAAGCTACGGAAGGAAACTCATTCGATCTTCGCCTACGCGCCTTACGGGCGATGTTTGATTGGCGTCGTTCACCGGTTCGCGGCCTTTACGGGGGAAAAATGGATCTCATACCACACCAACTTTACATTGCCCATGAGGTCTCCAACCGGCAATCCCCGAGAGTCCTGCTCGCCGATGAAGTGGGCCTTGGAAAAACGATCGAAGCCTGCCTAATCCTAAACCGACTACTCGTTTGCGGCCGGGCCAGTCGCGTCCTGATCCTTGTCCCCGGTTCATTGGTTCACCAATGGTTTGTCGAACTACTACGCAGGTTCAACCATTGGTTCAGCATATTCGATGAGGAACGATGCCGTTCCATCGAATCCGGCCAGGAGAAAGCGAACCCGTTCGAAGACGACCAACTGATCCTCGCTGATATCGACTGGCTGGCTGACTCGCCAAAACGCACGGGGCAGGCGATCGCTGCCGGGTGGGATTTGCTCATCGTCGACGAAGCACACCATCTCAAGTGGGATTCGCAGAACCCAAGTGAAAAATACAAACTGGTGGACGCGCTTGGCCAAGCGGCCCACGCAATCCTCCTCCTCACCGCCACACCGGAACAGGTTGGCATGGAAACCCACTTCGCCCGGTTGCGCCTGCTGGATCACAAGCGATTCTCCGCCGTTGAAG
>JAPPPH010000057.1:0-1899 GCA_028817635.1 Verrucomicrobiales bacterium
ACAGTTGGTCCGCTGGGCCTGGCTCTTGGCCCGAGCCAACGCAGGCAAAAGCATAGCCGCAAGTATCGCGATAATAGCAATCACGACTAGCAACTCAATGAGGGTAAATCCAAAAACCCGAGCAGGTGTAC
Source organism: Verrucomicrobiales bacterium (assembly GCA_028817635.1). Taxonomy (GTDB): domain Bacteria; phylum Verrucomicrobiota; class Verrucomicrobiia; order Limisphaerales; family UBA1096; genus UBA1096. The sequence goes on from JAPPPH010000057.1 coordinate 132, forward strand.
TAAGGAATGAACGGGAATAAGTTTTCATGGGTTGCACAGAAGAGCGCAAAAGAAACTTTACGCCCATCTGCGAGCATTTGCAACCCGTCTTGACTGAAAAATCAGGCCAAGCGCTTGGCCCAGCTTTTGAGCTGTTTTTTGACCTCTTTCCCACCCGGCGAACCGGTGATGACGCGCTTGGCCAAGGCGGTTTTCAGGTCGAACACCTCCAACGCATCCGTCTTGAAACGCTTACTGACTCCCTGCAACTCCTTGAGTGTCAATTCGTTCAGGGGTTTACCCTGATTTTCCGCCAGCGCCACGACTTCGCCCACCACGTGGTGAGCCTCTCGAAAGGCCACTTTCTGGCCAACGAGATAATCGGCCAAATCAGTGGCCAACAGGGCCGGGTCGCTCGCCGCCGCCTCGCAAGCTGGGGCGTTGACGTGTGTGTTTCGAAGCATGGCCGCTGTCAACCGCACGGTGGCGCGGATGGTGTCGACGCTGTCGAACAACCGCTCCTTGTCTTCCTGCAAATCGCGGTTGTACGTCATCGGCAAGCCCTTGAGCAGCGTAAGCAGGGACATGAGGTTACCCACCAGTCGGCCGCTTTTTCCGCGGGCGATCTCAGCGATGTCCGGATTTTTCTTTTGCGGCATGAGCGACGAGCCGGTGGTGTACTCATCCGAGATCCGGATGAAATCGAACTCGCTGCTCGACCACAGTATGATGTCCTCCGCCAGACGCGACAGGTGCACGCCAGCCAGCGAGGCGACAAAGCAAAACTCCACGGCAAAGTCACGATCGCTCACAGCATCCATCGAGTTTTGCGAGATCACCGGGTTACCCTGCCGGTCCTCGAGTCCCAAAAATGAAGCGACCTCCTTCCGATCAAGCGGCAGCGTGGAACCGGCCAGCGCCCCACTGCCAAGCGGACACACGTTCACCCGCGAAAAGGCATCGAGCAGCCGCTCGTGATCTCTTTCAAACATTTCGACATAGGCGAGCAGGTGATGCGCAAAGTAAACCGGCTGCGCCCGTTGCAGGTGCGTGTACCCGGGGATGACGACATTTTCATTCGCTTGGCCAAGCGCAACGAGCGCCTGTTGCAGGTCACGAATTTCCTCCTCCAGTTCCACCATCTCGTCGCGGAGCCACATCCGCATGTCGAGGGCGACCTGATCGTTGCGAGAGCGCCCGGTGTGCAGTTTCGCCCCGGCCGGCTCGCGCTTGGTCAGCTCCGCCTCGATGTTCATGTGAACATCCTCAAGCGATTCGTCCCAGTCGAATTGGCCTGCCTCGATATCATCGCCAATCGCCTCCAGTGCTTTGGTGATGCGCTTGGCCTCTGCCTTGGTCAACACGCCGATGCTCCCAAGCATGGTCGCATGCGCGATCGACCCAAGCAGGTCGTGCCGCCACATCCGTCGGTCAAACGAGATCGACTCGGTGAACTTGGCTACGTCCTCCCCCGGCCCGCTGCTGAACCGTCCACTCCGGGACACTGGAGATGTTTTCTTCATCCGGGGGAAGGTTTTAAGGCAGGGCGCTGGTGTTTCCAACAAAAACCCCGGCCGCTTGGCCAAGCGCTTGGCCTTGTAAAACTTTGACGTGTCGGCGGGCATGCCGTAGCGTCCTGCCCCTTTGTTGGAACGAATATGGGTTTTCTAAGCAAACTGTTCCCCAGTAAGAACGATCGGATCGTTCGGAAATACCAGTCGCGTGTCGGCGTCATCAACCGGCTCGAGGAGGAACTGCATACGGTGTCCGCCGATGTGCTGCGCCAAAA
>JAPPPH010000057.1:1909-7703 GCA_028817635.1 Verrucomicrobiales bacterium
GAAGGAGCGGCGATCTCCGTTCGTCCATCATACCGAACACGCACGCGAACTCGATACCCTCCTGCCCGAGGCGTTCGCCGTGGTGAAGTATCCCTGCCGACGACTCTGCGGCACGAAGGTGAATGTCCGCGGCAACGATCTCGATTGGGAAATGATCCCGTACGACGTGCAGCTTATCGGCGGCATGGCCCTGCACAACCGCAGCATCGCTGAGATGGCCACGGGCGAGGGCAAGACGCTGGTCGCCACCCTGCCGGTTTACCTCAACGCCCTGAGCGGGCGGGGTGTCCATGTGGTCACGGTCAACGATTACCTCGCCCAGCGTGACAGCGAGTGGATGGGGGCGATCTACAAATCGCTCGGCCTGAGCGTGGGATGCATCGTCAACGACATGAACCCCACCCAACGCCGCGAGCAATACAACTGCGACATCACCTACGGCACCAACTCGGAGTTCGGGTTCGACTACCTGCGCGACAACGGCATGGCCGGCCGGGCCGAGGATCAGGTGCAACGTCAATATTACTTTGCAATCGTCGATGAGGTGGACTCGATCCTGATCGACGAGGCCCGGACGCCGCTCATCATCAGCGGCCCTGCTGCCGCAAGTCTCGACAAGGAGTACCGACAGGCTAATCCGAAGATCAAAAATCTCGTTCAGGCACAGCACAAACTGGTCTCCGGCTACCTCATGGAGGCCGAAAAACTCAGTAAGAATCTGCAGGGCGAGACGCCACCCGAAGATGCCGACGAAATGAGCGCCCAACTCGGCCTATTACTTTACAAATCCCGCCTCGGCGAACCCAAGAGCCCAAGACTCATGGCGCTGCTCGAGGAGCCACAAAACCAAAAGCTCCTCGACAAGGCCGAACTGTCCCTACACGCCGATCAGTCGAAAAAAGATCTCTACGACCAAAAAGAGGAGTTGTACTTTGGGATTGAGGAAAAAAGCCACGACGCCGACCTCACCGAAAAAGGCCGGGCATACCTGAGCCCCAACGATCCCGAGGCGTTCATGCTGCCTGACCTGACCGAGGAACAGCACCGAATCGACACGGACACCTCGCTCGATGCCCAGTCCCGCATGGCAGCCAAGACCAAGCTGCAGGACGTGTTCAAATCCAAGGCTGAAACGATCCACATCACGGGACAACTACTCAAGGCCTACAGCCTGTACATCCGCGACGTGCAATATGTGGTTCAAGAAAACAAGGTGATCATCGTCGATGAGCACACCGGCCGCGCCATGCCGGGACGCCGCTGGAGTGACGGACTCCATCAAGCGGTCGAAGCCAAGGAAGGCGTTACCATCGAGCAGGAAACCCAGACGCTGGCCACGATCACCATCCAGAATTATTTCCGTCTCTACGACAAACTTGCCGGCATGACCGGCACGGCCGCCACCGAGGCGAATGAGTTTTTTGATATCTACAAGCTGCAGGTCGTGACCATCCCCACTCATCGGCCGTGCATTCGAGAAGATGCCAACGACTCGATCTACAAGACCAAGCGGGAGAAATACAACGCCGCGTTGGCTGAGATTAAGGAGATTCACCATCAGGGCCGCCCCATCCTTGTCGGCACCGTATCAGTTGAGGTCAGCGAGCACATCTCCCGGTTGCTCAAGAAGAACGGCATCATCCATAGCGTCCTCAACGCGAAATACCATGAGCAGGAGGCCGAGATCGTCGCACGAGCCGGCCAGAAGGGCGCCGTAACGATCGCCACCAACATGGCCGGCCGTGGTACCGACATCAAACTCAGTGAAGGCGTCGAGGGATTGGGCGGACTGCACGTGATCGGCACCGAACGACATGAGTCACGACGCATTGACCGCCAGTTGCGAGGTCGTTGTGCACGCCAGGGCGACGCCGGTTCCACCCACTTTTATCTATCGCTGGAGGACGATCTGCTGCGTCTCTTCGCCAGTGGCAACAAGATGTTCAGTTATGTTGAAAAAGGCATGGAGGAGGGCGAACCCCTCGAGAGCCGCATGCTCAACCCCGCCATTCAAAAGGCACAGCAAAACGTCGAAAAACATCACTTTCAAATCCGCAAACGCACGCTCGAGTACGACGACGTAATGAACAAGCAGCGTGCCGAGATCTACGGGTTCCGCAACGAGATCATGCATGCGGACGAGGTTCAGGGAGAACTGCTCAACATCATGGATCGCGTGATCGCCGACAAGGTTCAGCAATGCTGCAACCGCGACATCGACCCGACCAACTGGGAGCTCCAGCAACTCGCCGACTGGGCCACGCTGACCTTCCCCATCGCCGTCACCGAAAGCGGACTGCGCGAACTCGCCGAAGGCAAGGGCCAAGGCGAAGCCAAGGCCACCGACGACTCCGAGATGACCGTCCATCAAACACTTCTGTACGACGATATCTCAAAGAAAGCCAAGGATGCCTACAAGCTAAAGATCAGCTTTGAGGAGCAGGACGCGCTCACCACCGTTGAGCGCTACACCATCCTGAACTCCATCGACCGACTTTGGCAGGAACACCTCTACGAGATGGACAGCCTGCGCTACAGCATCGGCCTGCGCGCCTACGGCCAACGCGATCCGATCCTTGAATACAAAGCCGAGGGCTACCGGATGTTTGAAGAGTTGCAGGTCAACATCTGGACCGACATCTGCCAAAACACCTTCCGCAGCGCATCCAGCGTTGAGGCCTTCCACAGCTTCCTGCAAAACCTACCATCGAAGGAAATTCACCAGTCCACCAGCGCGTTCGGTGCCGAGGAACGTCGTGCCGCCAACGAGGCACAGGACATGGTCGGGGAAGCCACCGAAGCAGTCGCCAAGGCCGAACCAGTGCGAGCCTCCGTCAAGGTCGGCCGCAACGACCCCTGCCCCTGCGGCAGTGGTAAAAAATTCAAAAAGTGCTGCGGCTAAAACCGCCACGCGGTTAATCGTCCCCGCTTGGCCAAGCGCTTGGTTCGTGACGACGAATCTCAGCCTTCTTAGCTAATCGGCGCCCAAGGAGCGGGGGCATTCCTGTCCCCGTGGGAAATCATGAACAGACGAGGACGGCTGAGGACAGCCGTCCCTACCTTGCCTCTTTATTCAATATTCGCCCCCCCGCTTGGCCAAGCGAACAGATGGTGCCTAAACTAAAAAAACCGGACGGCTTGTGGCCGCCCGGTTTGAGATTCGTGTTACTTGGCTTACGCTTTCTCGATGACGCCGTAGCGGGTTTTACCCGGGATGGCGATTGAGTACCGACCATCTTCGTCCGGCAAGGTCGGCGGAGCGGCTTCCCAGCCAAGAATTTCCGGCATGGTGTTCTCGTCGGAATTCAACGCCTCCTCGGCAGTGATCATCCGGCCGGTGTAGGTCGCCATGCGGCCCATCACAGAAGTCAGCGAACTGGTCGCTCCGTACTCAGCCTCGTTGAATGGCTTGTTGTTGCGGATGGCGTCAAACAGATCGTCATGCTCCTGCTGATAAGGATTTTGGCCACCGCCACCAAAGCGCCAAATTGCTTTGCCGTCATTGTCGGTGAGCATGTGTGGACCACTAACAGTTCCTCTCCCCTTAGTGCCTTGGACATGCTCGGAAACACTATTCCAACATCCGCGGATGTGGCGGCATTGGCTGAACATGTAACTGCCGTCGTCGTACTTATATTCAACCGCGTGGTGATCGTAGATCTCGCCGTGGTCAATACCCCGGCGTACCTCGCGGCCGCCCATACCCTGACAACTGGTTGGGTAGGCGCCCTTGACCCAGTTAATCACGTCGAGGTTGTGAATATGCTGCTCGGTGATGTGATCGCCGCACAGCCATACAAAGTAGTACCAGTTGCGCATCTGATATTCCATCTCGGTGAGCTTCCGACCGGCACGCTGCTCAAGACCCTTGCGATCACGCACCCAAACGCCACCACCGTTCCAATAGGCGCGCGCAGAAACGATGTCGCCAATCGCGCCGTCGTGAATCTGCTGAACGACCTGTTGGTAACCAAGCTGATGATGGCGCTGAAGGCCGACACCCACTTTCAAATTCTTTTTCTTCGCTTCCTGCGCGGCGGCGAGAACCTGACGGACACCCTGCCCGTCCACAGCCACCGGTTTCTCCATGAAGACGTGTTTACCCTGCTTAACCGCCTCAGCAAAGTGCACAGGACGGAAACCCGGAGGGGTTGCGAGGATGACCATGTCTGCCTGGGCAATGGCATCCTTGTAGGCATCATATCCAACGAACTTGTTCTCGTCCTTGACGTCTGCCTTGAGACCATGCTTGGTCTGGAGTCCCTTGTGACTGCCATCCATGCGATCCTTGAAGGCATCGGCCATGGCGACGAGTTTGACATCGCCATTGGTGCTCAGGGCCTGACTGGCAGCACCGGAACCGCGTCCGCCGCAACCGATCAATGCCACCTTGACGGTGTCACTGGCCTGCGCGAACGCGCCGCGCTCGATCGACAAACTGCCCACGGCCGCCGCAGTGGCACCCGTCTTGATGAAGTCACGACGGTCGAGCGACGGACTTTTCTTGGGAGTACGTTTTGATTGTTTCATGACGTATAACTTTAAAATTCTCTAAAAAGGAACGGGCGGGCACCTTAATCCGGTTCACCCTCGGTTGTCCAATATTTATGCATCTCCTCCGATGACGGGATGATCAGCGGGCGAACGACCCGGAAGCCGAGAAATTGGGCATCCGTGTGGTACCAAATGCTTTTGGGCAACTGCGGGTCCTGAAACTTCCAATCCGGCGTGGAGGCGATGCGCTGTGCGCTGCGGAGTTTTTCCGGCTTGTCCATCCACGAACCGCCACGGGCCGCACGCGGATAAAGCGATTTCCCATAACGAAACGGGTTGGAAACCAGCTCCTTAATCGTCCCATAAACATCGGGGATGAATTGGTCGGTCGTCCATTCGCTGACGTTGCCGTGCATATCGTGCAGTCCCCAAGGATTGGGTTTCTTGGTGCCCACTTTTTGATATTTGAAGTTGCTGTTGCCGTCGTGCCAGGCGTAGTCGTCGAGCATCGCCGGATCATCCCCGAAACTGTATGCCGTGGTAGTACCGGCCCGGGCGGCGTACTCCCACTCGGCCTCAGTCGGTAACCGATAATAATGCCCGGTCTTGGCCGTAAGCCATTTGCAGTAAATGTTGGCCGCATGCTGCGTCATGCTGATGGCCGGAAACCCATCCGTGCCCATGCCAAAGCTCATCTCTACGTACGGCGTGGTCGGCCTGGCCACGGCATCGGAGACAGCGTTCAGCTCCGGTTTGAATCCGCGCAGCTTCATCACCATCTTTTCCTCCTCCTTATACATGAAGAGCGTGTAGCAGTTCCAAGTCGTCTCGGTCTTCGCCATCCAGAATGGGGCGATCTTCACCTTGTGTTGCGGACCCTCATTTGCGTTGCGGCCCTTCTCGTTTTCCGGGCTACCCATCACAAACTCCCCTCCCGGGATGGGTACCATTTCAAACTTCACGCCCGTGCCGGGGATTTCATCCGTGTACGGCTTCATCGTCGGCTCGAGCTGCTTAATCAACTGCTCGACTGCCTTGATTCGAATGTCGATCACCTCCTTGGGCGCGGCGGCGATGGTGCCGGTCGACGCAGGGCCTTCACCGGTTTCTTTGCGAACTGGCTCGAGTTTCAATCCTTCCGGCCAGGCAGCACCCTGAACGATCCAGTCACGCAATAGGTCAATCTGCTTCTGTTCCAGCGGGCCTCCTTTTTTTGCCGGTGGCATGAGGTCGTCATGATCCGCCGGCAGGATGACTGTCTGGTAGAGGCTGCTTTTCTCGAGATCGAACGGAACCACGG
>JAPPPH010000057.1:7713-12740 GCA_028817635.1 Verrucomicrobiales bacterium
GCCCCGTATTCGCCGGACTCAAAAGCGTACTGTCGCTCGTCTAGTCTCAGATCCCCCTTGTCATGCCCCTCCCGGTGGCAACTCAGGCAGCTGGTCTCGAGGATCGGCTTGATGTCCTTGACGAAATCGATGCGGCGCACCTGCTTGAGCACGACGCCCTCCGGCCACTTAGCCCCGGCGGCGATCCACTCCTTGAGTACATTGGCCTGATCCTTGGTCAGCAGTTCGCCCTTGGGCGGCATGACCTCATCGGCATCGGCGGGGAGAATTGTAGTCGTGTAGAGCGTGCTGTCCTCTGGTTTGCCCGGCACCACGACCTTGCCGTATTCGCTGCCCTCCAGCAGCCCCTCGTGGGTGTGCAATTGAAGCTCCCCCTTGGGTTTCTTTTCCCCATGACAACTCAGGCATGCCGACTCGAGCACCGGTTTGACCTGCTTTTCAAAGGACACCTCGGCCTTGGCCAATGCCCCAAACAATCCCGTGGCAACTGAGGCCAACAACAAACGACTGATATACACTCGCATCACAAAAAGGCGGGTAATGTCCGCGCAGAACTGGCCAATGTCAATCGGCGGTTTTCCGCTTGGCCAAGCGCTTGGCCAGACAGCGTCAGATCAACTCGTGTATCGGGCTGTGGCCGTCAGTAATGAACTGCGGACGACCGGACAAATCCGGCAGTGTCGCAGCAGTCACATCGATGCCCACGTGATGGTACAACGTGGCCAGCACCTCCATGAAATGCACCGGCCGCTCGGTGGCCTCGCCTCCAAGCCGATCGGTCGCACCGATCACCTGCCCGTGCTTCATCCCGCCCCCGGCAAGGAGTGCGCAGGAGACGCGCGGCCAATGGTCGCGCCCGCCGTTTTTGTTGATCTTCGGCGTTCGGCCGAACTCTCCCCAGACGCAGACTGCCACGTCCTTATTCAGGCCGCGGTCGTGCAGGTCCTGAATCAAGGCCGAGACGCCCTGATCAAACATTGGCATATCCTTGCGGGCATTGCCGTAGTTGTTGCCGTGCCAATCCCAAAAACTGAACGCGACCGTCACCACCCGCACACCAGCCTCCACCAACCGGCGCGCCACAAGAAACTGTTCAAGAATTCTCGGCGCCGCATCGCCACGAATCGCCTTGTCGCCTTTGCCGTACATCTCGATCGTACGCGCATTCTCTTTCGTGTAGTCGAGTGCCTCGGCCAGGCGGCTTGAGGTCAGGATGCCGAACGCCTGTTGGTTGAAGGCATCCATGCCATCCATCAAACCCTCCGCGTCCACGTCCCGGCGAAATTGATCAAAACTTTTCAACAGCCCCATCCGATCCTTCAACCGCTCCAGGTTGATGTCCTTAAGAGTCATATCGGCTTTGCCGTCGCCCTCCGGTCGAAATGACTTGTGTGCCACACCACAAAAACCGGGTGTCGCCGCATTGTACGGCCGATGCTTCATTTTATTCTCCAACCCGACAAACGGCGGCATCGCCGGGTTTTGAGCACCCTGCATTTTCGAGATGACGGCACCAAATGTCGGCCAGCCGCCGGGCGGCCTCTGCGCCCCAAGCGGATGCCCGGTAAAACAAATATGATTCGAATGTTCGTCGCGCGCTCCAACCACGGAGCGAATCGCCGTGGACCGATGCATCTGCCGCGCGATCTTCGGTAGCATCTCAGAAATGTGAACTCCCGGTACCGTGGTCGGGATCGGCTTGAACTCACCGCGAATTTCCCGAGGCGCGTCCATCTTCAAGTCGTACATGTCCTGATGCGGTGGGCCGCCCGGGAGGTAGATCATGATGATGGATTTCTCCCGCCTACCCCCGCCCGATGAAGCCGAGGCCTTCAACAACTCCGGCAACGCCAAGCCGCCCATCCCGAGACCTCCAATTTTCAGGAAATTTCGGCGGCTCAGGCCATCGCAAAATCGGCCGGAAGAATCTCCGTAAATACTCAGCATGACTCCTTGTAGCCCATCCTTGCAGCGCTGCAGGTTGGACAGGCAGATAGTGGCCGACCCGACAACCATTGCAACCCTGTTTTTCTCAGGATTGAGCGTGCATCGTTTGGCCAAGTGCCTTAGCGTCCCCGCCCGCCGAGGCGGCACGACTCAATGACTCAAATCAAACTCGCGACAAACCTACTGGCCATCCTTTTGGTCGCACTGATTTCCACTCCGCTTGGCCAAGCGCACGTTGGCCCACATCCATCCGTCCACGACACCGTGGCGGGCATCCTCAATCGCTTCAAAGCCACCCTACCCACGGAGGAAGTCGTCTCAATGAATCTGGCCAAGGCCAAGTCGCTACTAACGAAGGAGGAGCGTCACATCCTCGCACATGAACATATCTCCTTCCACGTCAACGTGCCGGTGAAGGTATTCGTCATCCGGGACGCCGGCATGGGCGACAAGCCGTTCTGGCTCAAGGAACGCGACTTCAAGCCGCTTGGTCTGAAGTTCAAGGTTCAAAACAGGGACGTCGATTTTTGGGTGAAGGATTTTCAACCGGGCCGAATTGGCCTCGGCATTAACTCTCTCTCCGGCAACGACCACCACTACGGGGTCGCCCTCATGCCGCTCAAGCCGGAGCCCAAACTCGAGATCACCAAGATGTACCCCGGGCAGCTTCGCACCGCCCCGATGAAAGAGGGCACCAAACCGTTCGTCGATAAAAACGACGCCCTCCCTGCCCTGCCCGCCGTGCTTTCCGGCCTCACCGTAGTTCAAACCGTTTACGAAAACCGGAATGACGCCAAGCTCATCGGTATTTATCGTCACACACCCTACCCCAGTTCACCCAAGCCGGATCAGGTCGTGCTGACTTGGGCCAACGATCCCGCCACATCACAAACAATCCAATGGCGCACCGATGACACGGTCAACAAAGGGCAAATCCAGTGGATCAAAAAAGCCAAGTTCAACCGCTTCCGCCCGGCGACTCCAAAGATCATGGACGCCGTCACGATCCAGATGTCCAACACGAACTACGTCAACGATCCACTGACGCACCGGCACACGGCCAATCTCACCGGCCTCGAGCCCGGCACATCCTATCTTTACTCCGTCGGGCACGGCTCCGATGACAACTGGTCGGAACTGGCTGAGTTCAAAACCGCCCCGGCCAAGACTGAACCGTTCTCATTCGTTTACATGGGCGATGCGCAAAACGGGTTCGAACGGTGGCGCTCAATGATCACCGGAGCTTTCCGCAAACGACCTGATGCGGCATTTTACATCATGGCCGGGGACCTTGTGGATCGCGGCAACGACATCGACGACTGGGACAACATGCTCCACCACGCGCGCGATGTGTACAACCAGCGCACCCTGATCCCCGCCATCGGCAACCACGAAATTCAGGGCGGCCAACCGACGACCTATCTCCAGTTGTTCGATCTCCCCAAGAACGGGCCGGAAAAAGTTGAACCGGAACGCTGTTACACATTCAAGTACAGCAACGCTGAGTTTTTCATCCTCGACACCACGTTGCCTGCGAACCAGCAGCACGAGTGGCTTGATAAAGTGCTTAAAGCCAGCACCGCCACGTGGAAGTTCGCTGTGTACCATCACCCCGCCTACTCTTCCGAACCGGCCCGCGACAACAAACAAGTGCGCGACCTATGGACACCGCTATTCGACAAGTACCATGTCGATATGGCCCTGCAGGGACACGATCACGCCTACCTCCGCACCTTCCCGATGAAGAACCAAAAGAAGGTCGCCACCGCCAAGGAAGGCACCTACTACGTCGTCTCCGTTTCAGGAACCAAGTTTTACGAGCAGGATCCACGCGACTACACCGAAGTCGGCTTCACCAACACGCCCACATTCCAGATTCTCGACATCCTGATCGACGGCAACAAACTTATCTACCGGGCCTACGACGCCGAGGACAAGATCCGCGACGAGATCATCATCGAAAAGTAAGGCAACCACGACTTGGCCAAGCGCCTACCAGTCGAGCCCAATCACCACAAAAACCTTGCACCGCTTGGCCAAGCGGCGGAGCCTCTTGTCAGCTTACCGTGAAAACAAGATTCTCCAGATCGCTTGGTTTTACCCTGATCGAATTACTGGTCGTTATTGCCATCATCGCCATCCTGGCTGGGATGCTTCTCCCCGCCTTGGCCAAGGCCAAAAGCAAGGCCACCGGGGCCAAGTGCTCCAGTAACCTGAGACAAATGGGCATCGGGCTGATCGCCTTCGCTGACGACTACGAGCATTACCCTGTTGGCATCAACGGCAGCCGTGGTTCCTCGTGGATTTGGCCCTCTCAAATCCGCCAATACCTCGGCGGCGCACAATCGAAAAGCACGGAATTGTTTAAGTGTCCTTCCGCCCCGGACAAGGCAAACTGGAAGGTCAAGTTCAGCGGCAACGAACCGGCCGAGGACGGTTATCTCAAGGGCGAAGTCCGACTGCGCCCAGGCGGCAGCAGTTTCATGAGCTACGGCTACAATGTATGGGGCGCATGGGCTGGCATGGTGCCCAATCAGGGAATGGGCGTTTACAAAGGCCACGCGAATTGGGGCGAAACCAAACCCAGCCAAGTCAAAGTTCCGAGCGAGATGATCGCCCTAGGCGATAGCAACTGGGATCTCAAACGCAAAGGTGACCGCAACTGGAGCGGCTTCATCGGCATGTACGAGGAACGCCAATGGCCCCTGCCCCTCCACAATGAACGCGCAGAAATCCTATTCGTCGACGGGCACGTTTCAGCGGAAAAACGGATCGATCTTGCCGCCCAACTCAACAAGGATCCGGGGCGAAAGGACTTCGCAGCCAAGCGCTGGAACCTCGACAACACACCGCACCACAACCGGCGCTAAATCCGCTTGGCCAAGCGCTTGGCCAAGCCACAAAAAAAGGGAGCCTTGCGGCTCCCTCAAATTAATGTGCCCTTGCGTCAGGACAATTGATCCCGGACGCGCTCCAGCAACGCCTTGGTCAACTTGATACCCTGATAAGCGTCCACCTTGCTTCCCTCGTATTCCACGCCGACGGAGCCGTTGTAGCTGTGTTCCAGCACGATCTTCATC
>JAPPPH010000047.1 GCA_028817635.1 Verrucomicrobiales bacterium
TACCCTTGTTCTTTCCCGGTTCGCTTGGGGCTACTGAGTTTTCAGCCTTGTCACCGTTGTCGCCGTCTTCTTTCCCGCCGTCCCCCTTGCCGCCACCCCCGTTTTCGTGGCCTTCATCATCGCCCTCCTTTTTTCTCGTGCGGAATGCGTGCTCAAGAATCTTCCAGGCGCCGGCCTTTTTGTTCGCCCAGGGCTTAACTCGAATCTCGTACATCGTGTTGGGTTTAAGCCCATCGATGATGATGGAGCTTTTATAAGTCTCAGCCTCGTGCCGCCACTCGCCGGCCTTGCCCTCGATGCGGGTGCGGATCTGCACTTCGTAAGCCACCTTGGCATCCAGTTCGCGGACCAATGCCCACTTGGCCACGCCGGCCCTCGGGCCAATGTCGTCCGCCTTGATCCAGGCGATCTGCGGCACCCCGGAATGCTCATCCTCTCCGCCATCCCCGGCCTTGCCTTTCGTCTTGAACGCCTCCTCCCGAATGCGCCAGGCGCTTGGTTTCTTGTTCGCCCAGGCGCGGACGCGAACCTCGTATATCGTACCGGAGGACAATTCCTTCAAGACCACTTCATTTTTCAACGTCTCAACCGCATGAACCCATTTTGTAGGTTTGCCGTTGATGCGTTTTCTTAGCTGAACATCGTAGCCAAACTTGGCGTCGGTCGGGGTCTTTGGCTTGGCCCAACCGATGACTACCACGTGTTCACCAACTTCGCCGACTTTAATTTCGCCCGGTTTCCCGGGGGCGCCATCGTCCTCATCACCCTCTTCATGCTCGTCCTCGCCTGATTTGGTCCGGAACGCCGCCTCCCTTACTTTCCACTTGCCGGGTTTCTCGCCCAGCCAACCGCGAATCCGAACGTCGTAGGTTTTTCCCGGTCGCAAACCGTCCACCCGGATCTCTGTTTTTTTGGTCTCCGCTTCGTGAGTCCACTCGCCCACTTTTCCATCGGAGCGCTTTCGGAGTTGCACTTCATAAACGACGTTCCCATCAATCTCGCGAAGCAACTTCCACCAAATCTCCGCAACGTGTTCGTTGGCCTCTCCCTTGATCCAGGCCACCACCGGTAAATGACCGTGTTCCCCATTTTCTTTTTCGTCACCTTCATCCGTTTTTTCATCCCGATCACCGTTTTCGCTCCCATCCTCTCCATCGCCATCTTTTTCGTGATTGTCTTCCCCATCGTCGTCCTCGTGATGCCCGTCTTCATCCCCACGTTCCTTGTCTCCATCCTCATGGCCATCTTCTTTATCATTATCCTCCCCGCCCAAGGTGCGAAACACTTTTTCCCGAATCTTCCAGGGGCCGGACCGTTTGCCGTGCCATGCCTTGACTCGAACGTCGTAGGTTGTTCCCGGTTTCAGCCCGTCGATCTTAATTTCGTTCCGGATGGTTTCATCCGCATGCTGCCACTTGCCGACCTCCTGCTCGTGTCGAACTCTCAATTGAACATCGTAGGCCATCTTGTCATCCACCCCAGACATCATCCGCCACCAAAGAACAGCCACACGGGCCTCTGCCTTGCCTTTCACCCAAGCCAAGCGCAGATCACGCTCCACCTCCTCATGATCACCGCCATCCTTTTCGTTGCCGCCATCATGTACCTCCCCTGAGTTATCCGGTCCAGCAATGGCCGCTTGGCCAAACGCCATCAAAGCCAACGCTGCGACCCAGGCGAGTATCGAGTTTAATTTGGTCATTTTCCTAAGGCCAATGAACTGGCGCCGCGAAGGATTAGGCTGACAGTCGCCGAGAGAGCAACCGCAGTTGAGGAATGAATCCGTTTTGTTTTCTGACATTGCTGACATTGAATTTTGGTAGACGGCGCAATCGTAAATCCGGTTACAGCTAATAGGATCAACCGGAAAGGTCCCACGATTTGGCCCGCACGCTATAGTTGACAATCGGGCGGTTTCGTTGTGGTATTGGTCACAAAACTTTTCTACGGACTAATGAAAAATTTAATATTGGCGTAATCGGTTATGGCTGGGTTTTCGGGGCGCATATCGACTCGATCAATGGCACCTCTCAGGGACTTTTCCTAAGGCCCATGGTTAACGGCATGAAAAACCAGGCACCGAGGACACTACCTCCTATTCATAACGGCCTCCTATTCATAACGGTGTCAACCCGTTAAACTGCAATAGGCGGCACCGAAGTGCCGCCTTAGTTGCGCGAGGGACTATATGGAAATTTCCCGCCCCGAGGGAATTTTTACTGTCGATTAGCCGATCAGACGTAGTGCCGACTGCGGCAAAACGTTTGCCTGAGTCAACATCGCCGTGCCGCTCTGGACGAGAATGTTTGCTCGGGCATATGCCGTGCTCTCGTTCGCCACATCCACGTCCTTGATTCGGCTGTTCGCCGCCGACAGGTTTTCGTTCAGGATGTTCACGGCCTGATCGGTCAGGTTCAAACGCTGAATGTTTGCACCCACCTTGGCTCGCATGTCCGCCAGGTTC
>JAPPPH010000202.1 GCA_028817635.1 Verrucomicrobiales bacterium
ATTCCCCGGCGTGACAAGCAACGCTTTCACATCCCGACGAGCCAGGCTCAATACCGAGCCAGTGTTGTCCACGGCAAGGGCATCGCTGTTTTTCAACTGCATACGAAACACCCCATTGGTTCGCTGACTGGCCACGAACACGAGCGATGCCGTGTTGGTCGGCCCCACGTTGACCCGGCGACTGCCGACGAGTTGTTCATCAAAAAACAACGAGACATCGCTGGCCAACGCATTCGTCGAAGAATTGCCGATGGTGGCGAACACCGCCTGCTGGTTGGCTTGCTCCGGGTGCGGTCGTACTTCGAGCGAAACGATTCCGAGGTTGTCCCCACTCTCGCCAATCCGATGGTAAACGAGGTTCAAGTCCTGCAACTCGAAAGCGTCGAGGTCAGAGGAGATGCCGTCACTAAACAGGTGAACCTCCGCCTTGCTACGGTTGCGAGTGAGATTTTGCGCGAGTTTGATGGCATCGAGCAACCTTGTCGGGGAATCGGTCGCCTCCGCTTGGCCAAGCGCTGCATGCAACACCGACTTGGCACTGGTTGGCGACTGGCGAACCTCCGTCACGCCACCGGAAAGGATGAGCACCATTTCGTCGTTGTCGAACATCCCGTCGATCAACTTGGCAATTTCTCCCTTCGCTTGGGCAAGCCGGTTGGGCGCGGAGTCGGTTGACTGCATCGAGGCGGACACATCCAGGATCGCCACCAGGAACCGACCGCTTTTTATCTTGCCGGCAAAATACGGACGTGTGAGTGCAAACACCGCCAACGCCAGCAGGATCAATTGGATGATTAGCAGCCAGTTGTGCCGTAGTTTTTGAAACGGCGAATTGGCCTGCGTCTCGTTGAGAAAGCGTTGCCAAAGTACTGTGCTCGAAACCAGCCGGGCCACGCGCCGGCGCTTGAGCAGATAAAACACCACCACCACCGGCAGAGTCGCGGCAAATGCCAGTGCTTCCGGCGAGAGGAAATTCACCGCCACATGCCTCCCGTCCGCATGGCCTTGAGCAGCAGATCGTCAATCGGGGTGTCGGACTGCGCCAATTGATAACGGATACCACGTGCCCGGCAATACTCCTGCAAGCGGCGACAGTAGTTTTGCACCGTGGCACGATACGCTTTGAGTCGGTACTTGCCGAAGGTCACCTCCTGCTCCGCACCGGTCTCGGAATCGATCACCCTGAGGTCGCCGTAACTCGAGGGCTCCAGTTCCTCCGGGGCAAGAATCTGGACGGCATGCACCTCCGAGCCGCGATAGGCCAATGCCTTAAGACCGGCCTCGTAACCGGAGGGATCCAGAAAATCACTTAACACCACGATCACCCCCTGCGCCCGGTGCTTCATCGAGCCAAGCCGAAGCGCCTGATTGAAATCCGCCGCCCCTCCAGATTTCAGTCGGTTAAGGTTGTCAAAAAAACGCAGCGCCGAGCGGCGCCCCCGAACCGTGCGAAGCTCACCAACCAAGCCGGCCTGGTCGTCCGCCAACGGGAAAGGTTCCACCGTGACACGGTCGAATCCGCACAACGCAACGTAGCCGACCGCCGCCGCCACCTGCCGCGCAAAATCAAACTTGGACACCGGGCCAAATGACATCGACTCACTGGAATCAAGATAGATGGTGACAGGAAGTTCGCGCTCCTCCTCGTACAACTTGAGAAACAGGCGCTCCAATCGGCCGAAAAGATTCCAGTCGATTCGCCGCAAATCATCCCCCGGGACATACGTGCGGTAATCGGCAAATTCAACCGACTGCCCCCGCGCACCGCTGCGTCGTTCCCCCTTGGCCGTGCTCTTGGAACGGCGACGCGCCAGCAGTTGCAACTGCTCCAAACGCTTCATCAAATCGGGGGAAATCAATGCCTCCATGACCTCGGTATCAACCAAGGCGGATGCTCTACTCGAACCCGCTTAATGGCAAGATTAAGAGATTCGAATCACTACTTGTATGCAAACCAAGAGGGCCAGTCATCCTCGTGGGTCACATGCACCTTCCATCCATATTGCTCCGCGAACTCAGTGACCGCTTTTTTCACACCAAATAACCCGATCAATGATCCATCTGATTTATTATAAATTTCACCATCGGTTACATAGTCATGCCCACAAATTACACCGCCGGGTTTGACCTTCGGCAGCCACATCTCGATATCCCGTTTGACGGCCTCGTAGCGGTGATCAGCATCAATATAACAGAAATCCAAGGTCTCATCAGGCATTGCGAGTGCAGCTTGCTCCGATGTCATCCTCCAGACTATCGACCGCTGACCGTACGGCGCCAACCTCACGGATGTGTTGGCGTAAATCAGAATTTGTTCATCGTTCGATCTATTCGCAATATCGATGTAAGACTTTTCATCAAAATTCTGCCAAGCATCGATCGAGAAAAGAGTGCTTCCCTTCCAAGTTGTTAGAATATATTCAGAGAATTCCCCATGCTGAACCCCGACTTCTGCACCT
>JAPPPH010000040.1 GCA_028817635.1 Verrucomicrobiales bacterium
GTTGGACTTGCGGTCGGCCGGAATGAGATTCATCAGCAGCGGCAGCGAGTTTTTGCGCTTCTTATTTTCGAAAAAATAGTCCTGCGCGGCGACCATGCCGAACTGGTTGAAGCCAAGCCCACCGGCATACATCAGCGCCGCGCTGTCCATGTGGCTGCTGTGGTTGCTGCAGAGGATGAATGGTGGCTCCGGCAGCTTGTCGCGCCCGTGCGTCCGCAGCGGGCACCAGAAGTTGAACAGCAGCGTGCCGAAGATCCGGAAACCGAGGTGGCCCAGCCAAGCCTTGCCTCGGGGCGGCTCGCGTAGGAACGCAAACTCCTCCCGGAGATTGGTGTCCTTCAACAGCTCCTGAAAAGCTGAGGTGCGATTACCTTCCGAACTGGGCATGTGCACGCGCGAACTCGTTGCTGACGATGGCGCCCGCCAATGAGATTTCCAGTGCTAGCGCGGTGGCGCAGATAATTTCCGCGAGTTTGCGGGAACCGTTTTCCCCGGTGCAGCCGAGCAGCTCGAGGTTGCGGTGTTGTTGTGTCAGCCGGGTGGCCCCGCCGACCGTACCGACGGTGATCGAGGGCATGCTCAGGGTAACGAACAGGTCACCACCGATCTTCTCGTACGTGCCGATGCCGACGCAGTTTTCAGCCACGCAGGCGACGTCCTGCCCGAGCGCGAGGTAAAGCGCGGCGAGTGCGTTGGAGGTGTGCAGGTTCAGCCCGACCACACCGGCCAACTGGGAGCCGAGGTGCAGGTCGTTGATGCACCGCACGATGTCGTCCACGTCCACGCGCAGCAGTTTTTTCAGCAGGGCATTGGGGACGGTGCAGCTACTAATCACATGATGGCCGCGCCCGTGCAGGATGGTTTTTTGCGCCGGGTTTTTGTCGCAGCAAAAGTTGCTCTCCACGAGGTGGCGGAACGGGTTCTTGGACTTGTAATTTTCCCTGATCCAGCGGCAGGCGGCGTCGGTGGCCATGGTCACCATGTTTTGGCCGGCGGCCTCTGCGGTGTTGTACTTGAACTCCATGATCACCCGGTTGTGGATCGGGTGTTTCTCAATGCTCAACAGTTTGCCGTGCCGAGTGGTGCTCTCTGCGGCGGCGCGGATTTCATCCGTGTGCGCCTCCAGCCACGGGAGAAAGTCGTACGCCTCGGAGAGTGTCTCGAAAACAAAAACCGGGCTGCGGGAAAGCTCCTGCTTGATGTGCCGGCTGGTGATGCCGCCGGCCTGATAGGTGAGGTATAATCCGCGCGTCATCGAGAGCGAGAGCGTGCCCTCTAGCGTGCAGAGTGGAACATGAAAATCCCCCTTCGCGTAGGTGCCCTTGATGTGCAGCGGCCCGGCAATCGAGAGCGGCAACCCGATGTATCCGACCTGGTTCTCGACAAGGCCCTTGTAACTGGCGGGATCCTCGAGCGCGAACTCGTCAAGCTGGTGCCCGGTCTGTACGGCCAGCCAGTCGACCCGGCGCTGCATGGCATCGGCGTCGTAGCCGCGTGGGGGGGTTTTCTTTCCTGTGAACCGCCCGTTGTTGGACACGGGCGGTGAACTGTCGGAGGACTCTTCTTTCACAATGGGGTGCGAAGCGCTTCACGCCTCGCCGCCGGAGATTGTTTTCTACAGGGGGGATAGTCGAGCTATTTTGCGGCCGGTTCCTGCTGTGTCAGGCAGTGAAACGAGCCCAGCCCCCAGATCAGGTCGGTGGAGTCCAGCCCTGTGACGGTGCGCCTGGGAAACGCCTCGCGCAGCAGGCCAAGCGCCCGGTCGTCGTTGGCGTCGCGATAGGTCGGCACGATGACGTGGGCGTTGCAAATGTAGAAATTGGCGTAGCTGGCCGGGAGCCGTTGGCTGTCCAGTTCGAGCCGGCGGGGCATAGGCAATTCGATGACGTTGAACGCTTGGCCAAGCCGCTCGCGATTGGTCTGCAGCGGCGCGTGGTTCCGGTCGGCCGTGTCTGGCTCGACGGCGGTGACGACCGTATCGGTGGAGACGAAGCGCGAGATGTCATCGACGTGGCCGTCGGTGTCGTCGCCCTCGATGCCGTCGCCCAGCCACATGATTTTCTCGGTACCCAAGTACTCGCGCAGCCGTGCCTCGATATCGCCCTTGGCCAGGCGCGGGTTGCGGTTGGGGTGCAGCAGGCACGACTCGGTCGTGAGCAGGTCGCCCTCGCCGTTCACGTCGATGCTGCCTCCCTCGAGGATCATCCCCGGCTCGAACAGCGGCAGGCCAAGCGCGGCCGCCACCTGCGCCGGGATCGCGTCGTCGAGGTCGAACGGCGGGTACTTGCCTCCCCACGCATTGTAGCCCCAGTTGACGATGGCGCGGTCGCCCCCGGGGCGGGTGACAAACAGTGGCCCGTGATCGCGGCACCACGGTTCGTAGGCTTGGAATGGATGAAACTCCACGGCCGCCATTGGCACTCCTTCGGCCTCAAGCTCGCGCTTGGCCAAGCGCTCC
>JAPPPH010000363.1 GCA_028817635.1 Verrucomicrobiales bacterium
GTTTACCGCAACGACGGCAAGGGCAACTTCTCCGATGTGACCGACAACTGGGTCAAGCAACGCCACGGATTTGGCATGGCTCACACGGTGGCTGACTTTAACGGGGACGGCGCGCTCGATGTTTACATGGTCGGCATGAGTTCCACCACGGCCAGGCGGTTGGACCGGCTCAATCTTGGCCGCGATGGATTTGAAAAATACGATGCTATGCGCGCGCCGATGACCTACGGCAATCGGCTTTATTTCGGCAGCAGTAATGGACTGCAGCAACCTGCGTTGAGTGACGACGTGGCGCGAACCGGCTGGTCCTGGGGCACGGGGTCAGCTGATTTTGACAACGACGGCGACCTGGATTTATACGTTGCCAACGGCCACCTCAGCGGCAACTCCGCCCTCGATTACTGCACTCGCTTTTGGTGTCATGATGTTTACACCGGCACCTCAAAGCCAAACCAAACCCTGGACACATTTTTCTCCGGAAAACTCTCTGGGCTAGGATCAAATTATTCCTGGAATGGTTTCGAACATAACCACCTGTTTTTGAACAAACAAAACTCCGGCTTCCACAACGTCGCGTTTCTGCTCGGGACAGCCTTTGAGTTTGATGCTCGTGCGGTCGTGACCGCGGACATCGATGTCGATGGCCGCAACGATCTTCTTGTCGTGCAATACGACTCCCACGCAAAGCAACAGCGGTTGTTCGTAATGAAAAACCAGATGCCAACCAAGGGAAACTGGATCGGCCTGCACATCACCGACTCCGCCGGCCAACCGGCAAACGGCGCGACAGTTCAGTTGTTCGCCGGCAAACGCCGGGACATCGTCCAATTGGTGACCGGGGATTCCTTCACCGCGCAGCATCCCTCAACCGCGCACTTTGGCCTGGGCGAAAACGGCTCGGTGGACAAACTGGTCATCCGTTGGCCAAGCGGGAAAACAAAAACCCTCGACCAACCTGCCACGGGTAAATACCACACCGTCACCCCCTGAACCCGGCCAAGCGCTAGGCTGGGCTTAAGCCTCGTCTTGGTGCTTGAGGTCTTCCTCGAGGAAACGGGCGACCTCTTTGAACTTCGCCTCGTTTTCAGGGTTCGCATCCATCAACGTGCGATGTGCCTCGAGGCTGTTCTCAGTCAATTCGCGCTTGGCCGCATTGGAGATCTCGGCCTCGGCGACTTCCGCTTGGCCAAGCGACTTGGCCTTTTCGAACAACTCAAGGATGCCCAGATTGTCAAACATCGCGTGCACCTGCTCGGACGGATTAAACAACTCAACACCCTTCGCCGCCTGGCCAAGTTTGTGCGTCACGCCGACGAGCACGCCGAGAAAAGTGCTGTCCATCAGCTTGCAGTCGGTGAGATCAAGTGTGAACTTGGCGCAACCGCGCTCTATCAATCCATTGACCAGTTTCTTGAAGGGAACGCTCGAAGCGAAGTTGGCACAACCGGTGATGCGCACCACGGCACTGCTGCCGAGGTCTGCGACGAATAACTGAGCCAAATCCTGTGCCATAGCCAACTCCGAGGGCAACTTCCGCCACTTTTGAAAACCTGTCAAGCGGGACGTTTTAAGGTTGCAAAAATGAGACAGTAGGAGAGAGTCCCGCCAACCATTGACTGAACCATGAAGGCTCAACGAAAAACCGGTTTAACTGGATTCACCCTAATCGAGTTGCTGGTGGTCATCGCCATCATCGCTATACTCGCCTCTCTCCTCCTCCCCGCACTGGCCAAGGCCAAGGAGCAGGCCCACCGCACAACTTGCATGAACAATTTTAAGCAAATTGGCACCGCAAACGCAATGTACATGAATGATTATGAAGATTACATGCCTTACCCCGGGTGGAGCTCTGGCACGCTAAATTTACCCAACTGGGCATATACCAGAAAACAAAACGGGCGACCGGCTATAGACTATGTCCACGAAAGTCAACTATTCCCTTATCATAGCAATAGTAATGTTTTGAAATGCTCAATGGATTATCTTGTGAAAAATCGAGTCCACAGAAATTTTAAGCAAAGAGAACAGCAAGTGAGTAGTTACATCATGAACGGTGCTTTCTGTGAATATACTAAGAATCTTGGCCGCAAACCCGGCATGACTTACAAGGCCAGCCAATTTAGACCTGGAGATGTTGTATATTGGGAAGCTCATAGTGACGATGTCGGGGCTTATGATAACGCTACAAGCAGAGCGAATGAACCCGTAGCCAAGCGCCACAAGGAGGGATTCGTGGCTGCTTTTTTAGACAGTCATGTTGAATTCGTTAAGCACAGAATTTGGGCAGAGGAAACAAGATCCATTCCCAAAGGAGGAAATCGCTGGTGGTGCAGCCCTCTTAATCGCAGGTGACGTCCAACATCAATGAATACAATAAAATTCTTATTAGAATTCAAAGTGCTCGCTGTAGTAATTATTTCCGCAGCCCTGTTATGCGGCTGCGGTGGAAATTC
>JAPPPH010000396.1 GCA_028817635.1 Verrucomicrobiales bacterium
GAATACAGCGAACTGGATTCCCGATCTGTTTATGAAACGGATGGAAGCTCGCGAGAATTGGACATTGTTTCGATCCAATGAAGCGCCGGATCTACACGAAACTTACGGCAAGGAATTCGAAAAACGCTACCTCGCCTATGAAGCCAGGGTTGAGGCTGGTGAGATGCACGGTGAACAGGTGCCGGCGATTGATTTGTGGAAAAAAATGTTGCAGTTGATTTTCGAAACCGGCCACCCGTGGATCACGTTCAAGGATGCCTGCAACGTCCGCAGTCCACAGGATCATGCCGGTGTGATTCATAGTTCCAACCTTTGCACTGAGATCACATTAAACACCGGTCCAGACGAGACGGCTGTCTGCAACCTTGGCTCCGTGGTGTTGGATAATCACCTCACTGACGACGGGAAACTCGATTTGCCCAAGTTGCGCGAAACGATTCGTACCGCTGTGCGTGCCTTGGATAACGTGATCGACATCAATTTTTACCCGACCGATCCGGCCAGAAATTCCAACCAGCGGCATCGCCCGATCGGGATGGGAGTGATGGGGTTGCAAAATGCTCTCTACGAAAAAGGCGTGCCGTTTAATTCGCAGGATGCGGTGGAATTCAACGATGAATTCATGGAGGCGATTGCCTACTACGCCTACGAAGCGTCAAGCGACTTGGCCAAGGAGAAGGGGCAATATAAAACCTACGAAGGCTCCAAGTGGGATCGCGGCTTGCTTCCACCGGACACGATCGACCTGTTGCAGGACGAGCGCGGGCAGGAAGTTGACGTTCCGCGAGGAGGCAGGATGGACTGGGAGCCGTTGCGAAAAAAAATCGCCGAGCAGGGCATGCGCAACAGCAACGTTTTGGCAATCGCCCCGACGGCCACCATCGCGAACATAATGGGCACGTCACCCTGCATTGAGCCTCTCTACAAGAATCTCTACGTAAAGAGTAACCTGTCTGGTGATTTTATCGTGCTCAACCGCAATTTGGTCGAGGTGCTCAAAGAAAAGGGCGTATGGGACGAGGACATGATGAATCAATTGAAGTATCACGATGGCGATGTGCACGATATTGACAAGGTGCCGGCAGAAACGAAGAAGTTGTTCGAAACTGCGTTCGACGTCGATCCGATGATCATGATCGCAGCCGCGGCACGACGACAAAAGTGGATCGACCAATCCCAGTCGGTGAACCTCTTTTTGGCCAAGCCGGAAATCAAGCAGTTGTCACACATGTATCGTGCCGCATGGCGCAGTGGCTTGAAGACAACCTACTACCTCCGAACGCTTGGTGCTTCCAACATTGAAAAGGCGACAATTGCTGTGAAAAAGCAGGGCGTCGAGGCTCCGAAAAAGGAATACACCGAAGAGGAAAAACAGGCCTGTTCAATCGAGGCCATGCGAAACGGGGAAGAGTGCGAGGTGTGTCAATGATCGCGCTTGGCCAAGCGGAGTAGCGCTTGGCCAATTGCACTAGACTTTGCCGGGCGGTTAGACCAAATTGCCGCCCGGCTTTTCCTTTTTAGCTACAACTTTTTAAGCAACAAACATGAGTATCAATTCTGTTAAGCAACTGAAGACCGTTAAGAAGAATGTCCGCAAACATGTGGACGCCGCACTGGAGGCGACAGGTGGATTGCTGCGGCTCGCGCCCGCGTGGGTGCCGCGCTCCTTCCTGCAGCCGGGCCTGCGGCTCAAGCTGCATCCGGATGACACCTACGCGTACGGACTCAAGCGCGGTGGCATTGCTGAGCGTTGGGTCGGCGCCACCCCCGAGGCGGCCAATGAGGGCCGCGTGCCGGATGAGGGCCTAAGCTACGTCGTGCACGGTCGCAATCGGTTCACGCTACGAGATGCGGTCGCCGAGTGTGGAGCGGACATCATCGGCAGTCGCATTTGGAAGAAGTACGGAAAGTGGCCGGTGTACTCGAAGTTTTTCGATAACATGGGTCCCATCCCGCATCACATGCACCAGAACGCCAAGCAGGCCAAACTGGTGAAACAGGAAGGCAAACCGGAGAGCTATTATTTCCCGCCGCAACACAACAACGTGGGCAACAACTTCCCGTACACGTTTATGGGGCTCGAGCCCGGCACGACCAAGGCGCAGGTGCGCAAGTGCCTCGAGGATTGGAACAAGGGAGACAACGGCATCCTCGATCTCTCCAAGGCCTACCGCCTCAAGCCTGGCACCGGCTGGTTGATTCCGCCCTGCGTGCTGCACGCGCCGGGCAGCCTCTGCACCTACGAACCTCAATGGGGCAGTGATGTTTTCGGAATGTACCAAAGCCTCGTCGAGGGCCGCGAAGTGCCGTGGAGTTTGCTCGTGAAGGACATGCCCAAGAGCAAACACAAGGATCTTGATTTCATCGTCGATCAGCTCGACTGGGCCGGCAACGTGGATCCGAACTTCAAGGACAACCATTACCTCGAGCCGATCCCCGTGGCCGACA
>JAPPPH010000464.1 GCA_028817635.1 Verrucomicrobiales bacterium
GTACAATTCGTGTGCCATGCGTTGGACTGCGATGGTCTCGATGAACGGGTAGGCGACGACCACCTCCTCGTGGCTGATTGCGGCGGGGTCGCCGGCGTAGGCCGCCTCGACGTCGGTCTTGAGCAGTTCGCGGATGGCAGGGAAGGTGCCCAGAAATTTCAACGTGAGTTCGCGGGCCAACTGCCTTGGGCGGTCTGCCGTTTTTCCACCGGGAGGTTTGTACTCGATGCTCTTGGTGATTTCGTCCTCGAGTCGGCCGCTGACGCTGTCCATCAACATCGCGATCTCGACTTTCAACTCGGCGGTCTGGATCGGTTTCTCGTCAAAGAAACCGGGCAGCAGCAGCCGCAGCAGGTCGGTGGTGATCGTGGCGATGGCAAACTTCGACGGCAGATTGCCGCCGTCCAAATGGTTGATGCCGCCCACCTTGGCGTAGGAGGCGATCAGGTCGTTGGTCAACTTGGTGATGCTTTCGCTCACGGCGGAAGTATCGGCATTTTGTGGAAAATGGCAAGGAGACGCCCCGATTATGGCACGGCCCAAGTGGCCAGCCATTCGGCTCCGTTCCATGAAAACTGCGACCGCCGGTGGGCTGTCGTACCGAGTTGCAGCCAGTCGATCGCGGTGAGTTCGCACCGGATCACGGCAAAATTTTTATAGGCTTCGGCCAGATCGTCACTCGTCGCCTGGCCAAGCGCTGGGGCGTCGATGGTCGCTCCCGGTTCGTGCGCCGTGGCGTAGTTGAGTTGGTTCGTCTCGGGCACGCTTGGCCAAGCGCGCAGGGTGATGTCGTCATCGTGATGGATGACCGCGCGGCCGGTTGCTCGCACCTGTTCCTGTTTTGTTGGATCGAAAAACAGCCAGGCGACTCGAGGATCCTTGCGGAAGCCGGGAATCTTGGTGGAGCGGATATCGGTTTGCGCGGTGAGTACACGGCCCGCAGCGTCTGCACTGCGCATCACCATTGTGCGGGCGCTGGGGCCGTTCAGGCCCTGTGTGCCAAGGACGGGTAGGCGCCAGGGATCGGCCGGGTCGTCGACCGCCTTGGCTAAGCGCTGCCAGATGCCGTTGAGTATGGATAGGAGTTCGTCGTTGTTCATCCGCTTGGCCAAGTCAAAAACGAAACCGCTCGGCACAAAAAGTCAAAAGTGGCCAAGCGACTTGGTTTCGCCACGAGGCTGCCGTAGGTTGCTGCGCAACGATGGCCAAGGCGAGTCGAGAGTTTGTGTATGGGTTGAACCCTGCGTTTGAGGTTTTGCGAGCAGGGAAACGGCGCGTTTTCGCCGCTCACTTGAACGAGGGGATGCGCGAAAACTCGCGCGTAAAAAAACTGGTCAGCCTGCTGGAGCGCAACGAGGTGGAGATCGAGTGGACGGACAAGGGGCGGTTGATGCAACTCTCCGGCAGCCGCGATCATCAGGGTGTTGTGCTCAAGACAACGCTTTATCCGTATGCGGAATTTACCGAGTTGCTCAGCGTGCCGAGAATGCTGCTGCTCGACAACGTGGAGGATCCGCACAACGTCGGGGCCATCCTGCGCAGCGCGGAGGTGTTTGGATTTACCTCTGTGTGCCTGCCCAAAAAGGGAGTGCCGGAGGTGTATCCGTCCGTCGTCAAGGTGAGCACCGGCGCAACGGAGTTCATGAAAATCTGCCGGGACGATTCGGCAAACGGCTACGCGCGCAAGGCCGCCGAGGCCGGTTATCGGATCGCGGCGCTGGATATGGCTGGCAAGGCTTCGCTGCGTGAAGTCGCGGCGGCAAATCACGAAAAATTGCTGCTCGTCATCGGCGGGGAGGATCGGTCGGTCGGGCAGTTCATCCTCAACATGGCGGAGGACGTGGTGGGCATCGAGCAGCAGGGCAGAGTCAACTCGCTCAACGCCTCCGTCGCCGCCGGCATCGCGATGTTCGCCCTTGGCCAGCCAAGATAGCTCACTATAATTCGGCCGTGGTTCATACCGGAATAGGTTACGATGTGCATCGCCTTGTTGAGGGGCGACCGCTTTGGCTTGGGGGCGTGGAGATCGAGCACACGAAGGGGCTGGATGGTCACTCGGATGCCGATGTGCTGTTGCACGCGATTTGTGATGCCGTGCTCGGCGCAATCGGCGAGGGCGATATTGGCAGCTACTTTCCTCCCAGTGATCCGCAGTGGAAAAACGCGCCCAGCCGCATTTTTCTCGAGAAAGCCTCCGAGTTGGTGGGCAACGTCGGCGGGGCGATTGTGAACATTGACGCCACGTTGATCGCGGAGGCCCCGAAGATTCTGCCTCACGTGCCAGCGATGAAAATCGCCGTTGCGCAGGCGTTGTATATTTCGCCGGATCAAATCGGCATCAAGGCGACGACCAACGAGTTGCTCGGTTTTCTTGGCCGGGAAGAGGGCATGGCCGCGATGGCCGTGGCTGCGGTAAACCTTCCGCAATAACGATGGGTGCCAAGGG
>JAPPPH010000233.1 GCA_028817635.1 Verrucomicrobiales bacterium
AAAGCTCTTCCCTGATCAGGTCTTCCACCTCCTCAAATGGCTTGGGTTTGCCTACTTTTCGATCCGTGACCTTGGCCAAGTGAAAACCGTGCGGGGTGTTAAAAACCGGACTCACCTCGCCAACCGACATCGAGAATGTAATGATTTCAAATTCATCCATTAGCTCGCCTCGTTTAAAAAAACCGAGGTCAATCTCCGCCTCCGGTTTGTCCGAATGCTTTTTCGCAAATTCAACAAAATCCCCTCCATTCGCAAGTTGTTGTCTGACGTGGCAGAGTTGTTTGAAAATATCCTCTCGTTTTTCGACCTCCCGCACAGACTTGAATATATGCGACGCCCGCACTTCGTCTTCATCCGTGAATTGCTCCAAGTTGTTCGCGTAATATTCCCGACACTCTTCATCGAGTGGGGAGGGGAGTCCTTCAAAGACATTCCCCCTGAGTGTTTCCACCTGCAGGTTTAGGCCGAGATCTTTCCGAATCAGATCATCCTGTTCAGGGCTCAGTCCCATGCTCGCATAAAACTGTTCCTCGCCGCCGTGCTCTTCCTTAAGTTTTGCGAAAGCAGTGTCGACGTCGGATTCGGTTGGCTCAGGTATCGACTTTTGCGCTTCCTGCGTTAGGAGCGCTCGAAAGGCTATGTTATCCCTCGCATAACCCCGAAATTCCTCATCCCGTTCGCAGCAGGAAATGGATCCCATGCTTTCATAATGAGCCTTGATTGCAGAAAATTCCTGATCAATCACTGCGTCGTCGATGGTCTGGCCGTTGATCACCAATGGCATGCCGGAATCTTCCTTAGCCCAAGCCCGATTGGCAATCGCTTTTGTGTTAGCCAAATATTCCTCTCTTGTGTGAAACTTTTTCCGACAGCGAAGCGTTTACTTTAGGCCGCGTACGCCAGCGAATTCCCCAAAAATTGAAACGTCCAACACAAATCCTCACCGCCTTGCTTGTTCTCATCATATTTGGGGGCACGATCTGGGTGGCCAAGGAGCAGTTGGCGGATCGAGTAAGAGAGCAGGCACTCACCCGGCAGGCAGAGGTCTTACAGGCGATCGCTCTTGTCCATCAAGTCAGCGTGATTGAGGCATTTGAAGATCTCTCGATGGAAAACCATGCCGACCAGTTGATCGTCATGGAGGAGATCAGTGAACTCAGCGGCGCGTTGGGATTCAGGCTTTATTCACCCGAAGCAAATTACCTTTATTCTTACCCCGAAACCATCACCGAGGGGGCGCTTGGCCTCACCCAATTTAAAAAGGCAGAGACACTCAGCCCCAGCGCCAGCCTGACTGAGCGGGCCCTGCTGTCTGACTGGGTGGACACTGGCGTGGACGATGTAGCGACGGAGCGCGTGCCGATTTTGGAGATTGTGCTGCCGTTACATATCGCTGACGAGGAACAGTTGTTAGGGATCGCTCAATTGATTTTCGACGGTGATGACACGCTTGCGGATATTGAACAACTGGGACAGCAGATCAGCGTCCAGAGTTCAGTTGTGTTTGCTGTGGGCGCGGTGATCATAGCCGTTGTGCTTGGGTTTTCTTTTCGCTCAATCAACCGCAGTCACGATCGTTTGACCAAGCGCACCGCTGCCCTTAATGAGGCAAACCAAGCGTTGGCACTCTCGAACAAAACAACCGCCATCGGGGGAATAGCCTCCCACCTGATGCACGGATTGCGCAATCCATTGGCCGCACTGAAAACTCTTTTCAGCAATACTGATGATGCAAAACTAAATCTCGCGGAAGCGAAGGAGGCGATATCACGAATGGAATTCATGGTCGAAGATGTTCTTCGAACACTTCGCGATTACCAAGGTGGTATCGTTTACGAAATTACAATGCGAGAGCTGCTTGGCTTGTTCGAAAATAATTTTTCCGCAGCAGCAACCAAGCGAAGCGTCGCTCTCCAGATTGATGTCGAATCTGATTTCAATTTGGAAAACCGGGAAGCCAGTTTGATTTTGTTGATCATCGAAAACCTGGCTTACAACGCTGTGGAGGCATGCCCAACGGGCGGAACGGTCCGGATCGATGCATCCCGCGACGGTATTATTGCGGTATCGGACGATGGCCCTGGACTACCCGAAGGCACGCAGGAACAATTATTTCAGGCCGGTAAATCCACAAAGGAGCAGGGCAGCGGTCTTGGCCTTCCGATTAGTCGACAGTTGGCAATTTCGATCGATGCCGATCTGCGCTTGGCCAAGTCGGATGAAAACGGGACAACGTTTGAGTTGCGCTTGGCCAAGCGGGGCGCCTGAATCAACGCACCGCATCAAACACCCGCACAAGACGCTTTAACGTTTTGTTCATTTGGCCAAGCGGAATCATGTTCGGACCGTCGCTGGGAGACTTGGTCGGATCAGGATGGTTCTCAATAAACAACCCGTCGGCCCCTGCGGCCAATGCGGACTTGGCCAGGACGGGTGCAAATTC
>JAPPPH010000425.1 GCA_028817635.1 Verrucomicrobiales bacterium
GCTTTCCCTGTCTCGCCAACTCGAAGAGCATCTCATCGGGCAAGGAATTCCACAGGAAATAAGACATACGCGCAGCAATCGCGTAATTATCCAAAGGCCCTGATTCGCCTTCCTGCTTAAATAGGAACTTCGGGGAACATAACATTCCGCGAATTCCTGCCTGTAGACCTGAAAATATGCTTCGACCTTGGGCAAACTCTTTCTCGGCAAGCTTATAGAAGCGCTGCATCTCAGCGTCGGAGACCGGACCGCGAAACAATTTCCGTGCAAGCTTATTCAAAATGGCCTGACATGCCTCATAGCCAGCAGATGCATCTAGGTCATTGCAGTATGTTTTATAAAAGTAAGTATCCGGTGGCCATGACTCGTAGACCGGTCCCGTGATGGTCGCCGTCTCAATACAGAACATCCGCTGCACCCCCCCATTTTTGACCGAATTGCATCTGAGAACGATTGTGTCATCAGACGACAGTTGCGTCGTGAACCCAATGCTGGGATCGAAGTTTTTCCAAGCTGCATTTTTGGGAATCACAGTAACGATGCTTTGTCCCACTCCGGTGTTTTTTCGGAGGAAGTAGCTCATCGAGTGGTCGGTTGGCGGCGTGTCGTCGGCATTAAATTCTGAAATATCCGTGACGGCAGGCAGTCGTTCTTCAGCCCGGCTTCCTGCAACATACTTGGACTGAATGTAAAACCCCTTTGGAATAATTCGATAAACACCGCTCGTTTTGACCGATGGATTGATTTTAATTTGGATGGACTGAGTCGCAAAAACCAAGGGTCGTGAAGGCAGGGACAGCGACGGGGCAAACCCGTTGGTATTGTCCTTGTGGCTGTGCGTATCTATATCTGTGTTTTTCGTTGAGTAGACTATGACGTGTGGAGCAGGTTCGTCGCTGACAACATTCTCGGCAATGAGGTTTGCAGTGTTGAAGTACGACTCCATATCGAAAACCGACATGTGCAGATTGTCGGCGTTGTTGTTAAAGCCAGCTTCGATGTTGTCCAGTGGCAGCCGGTCGAGAAGTGAGAAGTCGGTTCCGAAGACATCATTTACCGTGTTCTGATACTCGACACGACTCAGCCGTTTCAGCATTCCCGGTTTCTGCTTTTCTGCGAGCAGGTGCAACTGATTGCGCAGTACGTTCTGCAACGCTTTGAGCTGATCCGGTTCTGGTAATTTCGGGGCATCTTCCGGTGGCATCTCGCCAGATTCGATCGCCTTATGGATATCATTCAACAGACTGGGGTCATTCCATTGCCGCACGTCAATCTGATCCAGACGGAGGTCCCCCTTACTCTTTTCTATTCCGTGACAGGAAATGCAAAACGAATTGAAGAATTGCTGCGATTGCAGCCGATCATCTGCAATGCTGCTTGAAGCGTGGGTATTAACAAACAGCAGCAGAAACGCTGTAACCACTGTGAATCTGTGATCCAACATTATATCACAAATCAATGACCTTCTTGCTGTTGCCAAACCGCTCTTGTTCGATCCCAAATTGCTGAAGTATTGAGAGGTAGATATCGCAGGTCGTCTCGCCTTTGCGCACGATATGGCCGCCGTGATTTGCAAATTTCCCACCCGCAACAAACACCGGGATTTCACTCCCATTGTGAGGTCCCCTTTTCTGGCTCACACTGTTGTTTCCTGTGGAAACGGAAATCGTCTCATCCATCAACGTGCCCCCGGATTCGGTTCTCGTGCTGGAGAGTTTGTCGTAGAAATTTCCCATCAGTGAATAGAACGAGGAGTCATACTTCGTCAGACTTGCGCGTGCTTCCTCGGATTTGGTTACGTTGTGCGTCGTGAGATGATGATCATTGTCGAGCCCCGTCATATAAAAATTGACCACGCGTGTAACATCGAACTTGAAGGCCTTGTAAATCATGTCAAATGCAATACCGCGTTGAATCTGACGTGGGTTTGTGAGGAATCTTTTTTTGTCAATATCCGTTGCGAGGAATCCATTCTCAAATGAAGGGGCGACAGGGAATTCGACATCCTGGCGAGATCGATTGAGCCACTCGATGGATTTGTTGAGTTCCAACTCCGATTCACGTAATGCCGCGAAGTACTCTTCCAGTCTCTGCTTGTCCCTACCTGAAACTCGTTTCATCAGGGATTTCGCCTCCTCAAGGGAACCGTCAAGGACGCTTTTCTTATTCGCCAATAGTCGCGCCTCCGTCTTCCTGTCAGTCTTTGCGAAGAGAGTTTCAAATAACACCCTCGTCGATTGAATTGGCGAAACGGGCAGCCTGTTACGCCAGGAAGCAACGATGTGGTGATGGGCATGGCTGATGAAAGTGACCACGTTCCTGACGCGGGTTAAATGCCCAACATGATCCGCCACAAGTTGATCCAAAGAGTCCGGGTTCGTCGTGGTGTTTCCGACAAAGCATTTGTGATCATTTTCATGGTTTCCTCCAAATTTCATCTTCGAATAGAGCGTGAAATTTTCTCTGTGTTTTAACAGAGGCTCCATGTGGTCGCTGAATACGTAGTCTGCACCATCAGTCTGTGGCAGGGCATCGGTGAACAAGCCGTAGCCCATGCTGACACAGAAAAGCCGTTTGACATCAGCTTCGGCCGGGGTAGATCGATTCTTCCCGAAGCTCTCAAGAGACGGCAGGAAAAGAATGCAGCCGGCGGTTTTCAACATATCACGTCGTTTCATAATAGTATTGCTAGGAATTTACGTTTTGCGGAAAAGCCTTAAAGCCCCCCATTGGCCCGGAACGGAAGGGGCGTAAGGTAATTGCGCGTGTTCATAACTCCTTGGGGAAAAAATAGAGGAGGCGATGTGCCGTGGCAAGGGGAGAATGGCACTTTCTCGAATACCCAAAACTAGTACACGTAAACGAATTCGTTGAGCCCGAAGAGAACTTGGGCGAAGTCGGCCAGAGCGAGTTTGCGGCCATCTTTTCGGCCGGACTTCAGGTAGGTAAATTCCTGTGTCTCGATGAAACGTGCCGTGGCCTCCTGTTCCACTGGAGATGGATTACGGCCGAGGACCGTTTGATATCCATCCCGCACGGCGTTCTCGATGGAGCCAGCCTCGTGCCGGCGCGCCAGCGTCAGTGCTGCCTCGCGTACCTGCCCGTTGTTCATGAACAGCAACGCCTGCGGGGAGATGATGGTCGAGGGCCGCGTGCCCTGCCCCACCAACGGTTCCGGCGAGTCAAACAACTGCATCGTCGGGATCAGCTTGCTGCGCTTGATCTGGAAATACACACTGCGCCGTTTCATCCCCGGATCGAGCGTGCCCTTGCCAAACATGGTGGTGTCCAACAGGCCACTCACCGCCAGCAGGCTGTCGCGGATCGGTTCGGCCTCAAGCCGGCGCGGGGTGCGACGCCAGTGCAGCCGATTCTCAGGATCGACCGCAGCCTTGGCCTGCGCGAGGTCGGCACTCTGCGCGTAGGTCGCGCTCATGATGATCTGCTTGTGCAACGGCTTGAGCCGCCAACCGTTTTGGATCAACTCACCGGCCAGCCAGTCCAGCAGTTCGGGATGCGTCGGCAGTTCGCCCTGCAAGCCGAAGTCGCTCGGGGTGCCGACGATGCCGCGCCCAAGATGATGTTGCCAAAGCCGGTTCACCATCACGCGCGCCAGCAACTGCCCCGCCCCGTGCTCAGTATCGACCAGCCAATCCGCCAATGCTTGGCGCCGAAAACTCGTTCGCGCCCACTCCGGCTTGGTCGACTGCCAGTACGTCTCGTTTTTGTCACCGGTGGTCAGCACGCGCAAAAAGCCCTGCGACATTTTCTCCTGCTTTTGGCTCGGATCTCCGCGCTTGAGCAGGTGCACATCCTTGTAAAAATGCGGGAACCCCCGTCCGTCCGCGTGGTGGCGGATCGGTTTGTAGCCCTCGCTGCTGACCTGCACTTTCGCGGTTGACATCGGCTTGGGCTTGGCGGCCTTGTGCGCCTGCAGTCTGGCGTTGTGCGCCTGCCACTCGATGTCGATCACGCGATAGGCGCCCATCAGTTCCTTCCGCTTGGCCTCGGTCAGTTTGTCAAAATCCTCCACTTCGCTGACCGCCTTTTGCAGCTTGGCCAAGGCGCTGGACAACGTACTGCCCTCGAGCGAAATCGGCTTCGGCTGTCCGGTGATGGCGAATCGCGGTCGGCCGATCGTGTGTTTGGTGTTGGTGAAAAAATCCAGCTCCAGCGTCAGCTTCGTGCCACTCGAATGCGTAACCGGCGCCTCGAACTCGAACACCGCCGTCTGGGCCTTGCCAATCCCACCGAGATCCACCGCCCAACCGCTGCTGCGCTTGTTGTCGTCGATCGAACTCGCCACCGATAGGCCACTTTTGTTCTGCTGATGAGTCGCCTGCGGGTTGACGAGTTTTACCGCCGTCCGCTTGCCGCTGCCGTCCAGCGGCTCGGCGAACACGCGCAGATCGCTCAGCGAAAAGTTGCCGTTGTCCGCCCGGCCCGGGCCGTTTCGATTCATTGACGGATCGGTCAGCGCCTCAATGCGAACGCCGGTGATCGGCGCCGATGAAGACTTGGCCGTGACCACCCAGCGGTCGTCCTTCGGGTTGTTGCCCTTCAACAAAAACGAGCCGTCCTCCTGCCGCTCGATCCCCGCCCCGTTGAGCGACTTGAACTCCGGGTTATCGAGCAGGGCCCACTTGAACTCCGCCTCGACCTTGGCCGGACGACTCTCGAGCCATTTGCCAAACCGCACCGGCAATTCATCTCGCTCCCACTTGGCCAGCGCTTGGCCAAGCGCGTCCGCTTCCGCCTGCCACTTGGCCAAGCGCAGGCGAGTCTCGTCCGGCTTGAGGTCGACATCGATCTCGCTCCGGATCGTCGTCGCGAAGGTGGTGATCATGCGGTAATAATCGCGGGTGGGAATCGGGTCAAATTTGTGATCGTGGCAACGGGCGCAGCCGATGGTCATGCCCAGCATCGCCGTGCCGACGGTGTTGACCATGTCGTCGAGTTCATCGTAGCGCGCCGACTCGAATTCCTTCTCAGTCAATTGCGTGGGAAACACACCCGCACCAAGAAAACCGGTGGCCATCATTGCCAGCGGGTTGGTCGGCTCAATCTCGTCCCCGGCAATCTGCCACCGCACGAACTCGTTGTACGGCATGTCGTTGTTGAGCGCCTTGATGACAAAGTCGCGGTAGTGATAGGCGTGATGCCGGTCGGTGTCCTGCTCAAAACCGAAGCTGTCGGCATAACGCGCGAGGTCGAGCCAGTGCCGGCCCCAGCGTTCGCCGTAATGCGGGGAGTTGAGCAACCGATCGACAACGCTCTCGAGCGCCGTGCGCGGGTTGCCGTCCGCAGCCGAAAGGAACGCCGCAGTCTCCTCTGGGGTCGGCGGCAGGCCGATCAGGTCGTAGTACACGCGCCGCAACAGCGTCCGATTTTCCGCCCGACGATTCGGCTGCAGCTTGGCCGCCTCCAGCTTGGCGAGGATAAACCGATCGATTTCATTTTCCGGCCACTGCGTATTCTCGACCGCCGGGGTGGCCGGTTTTGCGAGTGGCGCAAACGCCCAGTACTTCCGATCGCTGTCGGTGATCTGCATTTCGCCGGCCGCCAGCTTGGTGTCCACCAACGGCTTGTCGTACGGCGCACCGGTATCGATCCACGCTGCGATTTGCTCAACCATAGCCGGCGGCAGTTTCTCCGCCTTGGCCGGCATGAACGGTTTCTCCGCGTGGGAAATCAGCTTCAACAACCGGCTGGCGTTGGCCTCGCCCGGCACAATCGCCGCCCCCTCGCTGCCGCCCTTCAGGAGCGCCTCGCGTGTCGTGAGATCGAAGTCGCCGCGCGTCTTTTCGCCGCCGTGACATTTCACGCAATGCTGCTTGAGCGTCTGGCCCACGCCGTTTTTGAACAATTTGAGGCCTCGCGCCATCTTCTCGGCGTGATCGGGTGCCACATCGGCCAGCGCTTGGCCAAGCGGCAACGTCAGGATCACGGCACATGCGGCAGTGGAAAAACGAATCGGCATCCGCGAAAACTACCCCCGGAGCTTGGCCCGGACAACCGTATTCCCTTGCGTTCACCGCACGATGGTTTCAAATCCCCGCATGAACCGTTTTCGACTCTCTGCAATCCTTCTGGCCGGACTGCTGGCGATCACCGCGCAGGCCAAAGACCTTCGCATCGGGATGGTCGGGCTGGACACCTCGCACGTCACTGCCTTCACCCGCATCCTCAACGACAAGTCGGCCAAGGACCACATCCCCGGCGGCAAGGTCGTCGCCGCCGTCAAGGATAGCAGTCCTGACATCAAATCAAGCTATTCGCGCGTGGAAAAATACACCGCCGAATTGACCGGCAAGTGGGGCGTCAAACTCTACCCCACCGTGACCGAGATGTGCCGCCATGTCGACGCAGTGATGGTCGAGAACGTCGATGGCCGCCCGCATCTCAAGCACGCCACCGACGTGATCAAGGCCGGCAAACCGCTGTTCATCGACAAGCCGCTCGCCGGCACGCTTGAGGATTGCCTGAAAATCTACCGCCTGGCCAAGCGCCACAACGTGCCGGTGTTTAGCTCCTCCTCGCTGCGTTTTGCCAAGGCCACCCTCGCTGCGCGCGCCGGAAAATTTGGCAAAGTGCTGCGCTGCGAAACATACAGCCCAGCCCACCTCGAGCCGCACCATCCGGACCTGTTTTGGTACGGCATCCACGGCGTCGAGTCGCTCTTCACCGTGATGGGCCCCGGCTGCGTTTCAGTTCAAAGAGGCACGACCGAAGACGACAAAATCATCGTGACCGGCAAGTGGAAGGACGGCCGCATCGGCATCTTCCGCGAGGGCAAAGGCTACGGCGGCACGGCGAAGTGCGAAAGCGGCGAACAAAAAGTCGGCAGCTACGACGGCTACGCCCCGTTGGTCGAGGCGGTCGTCCGTTTTTTCAAAAGCGGCAGGTCGCCGGTCGACGCCCGCGAGACGCTGGAGATCTACGCCTTCATGCAGGCAGCCGACGAATCCAAGGCCGCCAACGGCAGGGAAGTCCCTCTCAAACTCGACTGGGAATAAATCAGCACTTCTCTGCGTCCAATAAACGCCCGGCCACTTTTCGGTGGGCGGCGGTCAGCGGGATTTCATCGAGCTTGGCCAAGGGAAGCCATTCGCCCCCAAGCTTGGCCAAGCGCGGTTTTCGGGCGGCACGAATTACGAACATCTCGAGTCGGTTCCGGTAGCGCGTGATCGAGTGGTTGACGACACAGAGCGGCTCCAACTCCACTTGGCCAAGCGACAGGTTGCCCTTGGCCAAGGCGGCCGGCTCGGCATCGGCGGCCACTTCCCAATTGGGGAACTCCCAATAACCGGCGTTCACCACGCCGTCCGGCCGCCGCTGCACGAACACCTTCCCGCGCCAAAGAATGGCAAAGCCAACGTACCGCCGCTTGGTCGCCGCCGCGCGCTTGGCCAAGGCCGGGATGCGGTCGGTTTTATTTTCCTTCCGCGCCACACAACGACCCTTGAGTGGACAGACGTCGCAGCGCGGATTGCGCGGCGTGCAGACGAGCGCGCCCAGTTCCATCATTGCCTGATTGAATGCGGAGGCGTTTCGCTGGCACGACTGTTGCCGGGCCACAGTCTGCTTCACAAGGTCGTCAGCGATGGCCCAGATTTGTTCGAGCACCGGCTTGGCCTTGGGCGACTCCTCGATGCCGGCCACGCGCGTGAGCACGCGAATGACGTTGCCGTCGACGATCGGTTCCGGCTGGTTGTACGCGATGCTGCAGATCGCCCCGCCGGTGTAACGCCCCACCCCGGGCAACGCCAACACCCCGGCCAAGTCGCGCGGAAAACGGCCGCCGTGCTCGTCGCGGATCAACCGCGCGGCTTTTTGCATATTTCGCGCCCGTGAATAGTAGCCCAGCCCCTCCCACAGCTTGATCACCGTGTCCTCTCGGGCGTTAGCCAGCGCGGCGACGTCCGGCAGGCGGTTCATCCAGCGTTCCCAATACGGGATCACCGTCTTGACCTGCGTCTGTTGCAGCATGATCTCCGACACCCATATGGCATACGGATCGCGCGTCCGTCGCCACGGCAGGTCGCGGGCGTTTTCGGCAAACCACTTGAGCAGCGGCGCAACGATGAAGCGGAGGCGCATCGGCGCGGCAGCCTACCGTCCGGCACGCGCTTGGCCAAGCGGCAGCCGTTGACTTGCCGGCGGTTCCGCGACAAATTCACCGCAACGGGATGAGTGATCCACAACCAACCGTCACCGCCAACGGGCAGTCCATCGAGGTGCAACTGCCGCTGTCGCTGCACGACTTTCTCGAGGGACAAGGCATGCTGCCGCGCAGCGTGGTGGTGGAACTGAACGGCGAGGCGGTGTCGCCCTCGGAGTTCGCCGACCGCCAACTCAGCGGTGGCGACTCGATGGAGATTGTGAAAATCGTGGCCGGCGGATGAGTGGAACATTCCAGAGCCTGCGAGGCCATCTGCTGCTTGATGCCGGCGGGATGTACGGCTCCTGTTTTCACCACACGGTCATCCTGATGTGCCGCCACAACCCGGAGGGGGCGTTTGGGCTGGTGCTCAATCAACCAAGTGACAAGCGCGTCGGCGATGTGCTGTCTCTGGATTTGCCGCCGGACGTCAAACAGCAACCGGTTCGCAACGGTGGCCCGGTGGAGCAGGATACGGTACACATCCTGCACAGCGACGCGTTCATGTTTCAGGGCAATGTACTCAACAACCTGTCGCTGGTGGAGGATCCCAGTGAACTGAGCGACATCGCCAACTCGGTGAACCCGGATCACAAGGTCGAGTTTTTCGCCGGCTACTCCGGCTGGGGTGCGGGGCAGCTCGAGAGCGAACTAGCCCGCAAGGCATGGCTCATACACCCCGCAAACACCGAGCTGGTATTCAGCAATCCGGACGAATCAACGTGGCGTGAAACCCTTCGCCAAATGAACTGGCAGCAACGCCTCCTCGCCGACGGCCCCGACGACCTCTCGTGGAATTAACGCCGACCAAACACAGACCATTTGCCCCCTGCCCAAATCGCCCTGAAAGGGCGAAGTAATATAGCCCGGGACAACACCCCGGGACTCAACGCCATAAATCAAACAGCCCTGAAGGGGCGGCACAAATCGTCGACCAAAAGCCCGTTCCGTGTATTCTGTGGTCATTCCATCGCTTGGCCAAGCT
Organism: Verrucomicrobiales bacterium; assembly: GCA_028817635.1. Lineage (GTDB taxonomy): Bacteria > Verrucomicrobiota > Verrucomicrobiia > Limisphaerales > UBA1096 > UBA1096. The sequence continues at coordinate 9,147 of JAPPPH010000425.1, forward strand.
CAGAGCGAAAATAACCGGACGCAGATCAACGGGAAAAACTATGATCTGTGAAAATCCGTGAAATCTGTGTCTCGTTTTGAATCGCCGAAACCGAAGGATGGCTGGGGACAGTCGTCCCTACCTCCCGCGTTCGACATTCAATCACGCTCGACTTTTCCTCTCGCCAAGGGTGGGTCGGTTGCCTAGCGTTTGCGGACGCATCGATCGTTTTTGACTGTGAGAGGAGTGCATTTTTTTCGATCCATTTTTTTGTCCTTGGGTGGGCTGGCCACGCTGGCGCTGCCGCTTGGCCAAGCGGAGACGGCCACTTTTCCACCCGAGAGCATCCAGTTTTTTGAGAACAAAATCCGGCCGCTCCTCGCGGACAATTGTTTCGAGTGTCACGACGCAAAGAAGCACAAGGGCAACCTGTTGCTGACCTCCCGCGAGGCGATCCTCAAGGGCGGCGACTCCGGCGCGGCCATTACGCCCGGTGACCCCGACAAAAGCCTGCTCATCGAGGCGGTAAAGTACACCAACGCCGACCTGCAAATGCCGCCAAAAAAGAAGCTCGGCAAACAGGCGGTGGCCGATCTTGAGCAATGGATTCGGCTCGGTGCGCCCTGGCCAAACGGCAGCCCGGCTGCGTTGGCGGCCAAGCGGGAACACGGTTTTTCCATCACGGAGGCAGATCGCAAGTATTGGGCGTTTCGGCCCATCGAACGCCCGCGCTTGGCCAAGCGCAACGGTCAGGCGCCGATCGATCAACTGATTCAAGTGCAACTTGATGCCAAGGGCATCGCCGCCAACCCGGTGGCCAATCGGGCCACGTTGATTCGTCGCGCGTACTTTGACCTGATCGGCCTGCCGCCGACCTACGACGAGGTGCAGGAGTTCGTGAGTGACGACTCGCCCGACGCCTGGCCGCGGTTAATCGAGCATCTGCTGGGCCTGCCGCAGTACGGCGAACGCTGGGGTCGCCATTGGCTCGATGTCGTGCGCTTCGCCCAAACCAACGGCTACGAGCGCGACGACGAAAAGCCGCTCGTCTGGAAATACCGCGACTACGTCATTCGCGCCTTCAACGACGACAAGCCATACGACCGGTTTGTTATGGAGCAGATCGCCGGGGACGAGTTGCCGGACGTAGACGACGACAGCCTGATCGCCACCGGGTTTTACCGACTCGGCGTGTGGGACGATGAACCGGACGACAAACGGCTCGCGGAATTCGACGGACTCGACGACATGCTCAAAACGACGTCGGAAACGTTCATGGGCCTGACCGTCGGCTGTGCCCGCTGCCACGACCACATGTTCGACCCCATCTCGCAGCAGGACTATTACGAGATGCTCTCGTTCTTTCGCAACGTCCGCTACTACGACAAGCCAAAGTACGAATGGGACTCCGCCACCTACTCGCCGCTGATCTCGCCGCAGGCCGTCTTCGCGTGGCAGAATAAAAAGGACAAACCGAAGGATGCCAAGCCACCTTGGAACGGCCGCGAGTACGCGATGACCGTGCGTGAGCGTAGTGCCAAGCCGATGGATACCCACCTGCTCATCCGCGGCAACGCCGGACGGCCCAGCAAAAAAGTGGAACCGGAATTTCTCAAGGTACTGGCCAAGGCCAAGCCGGCGATCGTCCAGTCGCCAAACCCGTTCACCACCGGGCGCCGCCTCGCGTTGGCCAGATGGATTGCCAGCCCGGAGCACCCGCTCACTGCGCGCGTGATGGCCAACCGCATCTGGCAGTTTCACTTTGGGCGCGGGCTGGTCGCCACGCCGAATGATTTTGGAAAAGCCGGCATGCCCTGCCCCAATCAGGCGCTGCTCGACTGGCTCGCGGCAGAGTTCATCGACGGCGGCTGGTCGATCAAGCACATGCATCGCGTCATCATGAAAAGCGAGGCGTACCGCCGCACCTCATGGCAAAACCCGGCCAATCAGGACGCGGATCCCGGCAACGAACTGGTCTGGCGCCCAACCCTCCGCCGTCTCGAGGCCGAGGCCATTCGTGATGCCATTTTGAAAACCAGCAACTCGCTGAACAACACGATGGGCGGCCGGGGATTTTTCCCCGATTTCGGCGGCGAAGTCATCGCCGGGGCATCCAAGCCGGGCCGCGGCTGGGGCTACTCCGGGGCCGACGAGCGTTCGCGCCGCAGCGTCTACGCCTTCGTCAAACGCACGATGATGGTGCCGTTCCTCGAGGTGTTCGACTATAGCGGCACGGAGGGATCGATCGGCTCGCGAGCGGTGACTACTGTCGCTCCGCAGGCGCTGACCCTGCTCAACAGCGACTTCGTCTCACGGCAGGCTGGCCAACTCGCGCAGGAACTTCAGACCGGCCAAGCGGCACAGGACGACACCGCGCTCATCAACGCCCTGTTTCGGCGCACCCTCGCGCGCGACGCCCAGCCGGAGGAAATCGACTTCGGACTCGAGTACCTCAAGCGACAAACCGCCGAGCACGAAGCCGTCCGGCATCAACTGGTTTTCGCGCCGGACGTCCCCGCTTCGATTGAGGGCGGTTTCCGCAACCGCCTGCCGCAGGAAAAATTCCTGATCCCGCCCGCCCCGGGTTGGCGCGCCCACTCCGGCAAATGGGGCGGCGGCTATGAGGGCATCAAAAACGTGGTGCCCGGCCGTGGGCCGTTCGTGTTGATGACCGCTGTCAATCAGGCCGACTTCAATGTGAGCGGCCGGATGCGGTTTGGCCAAAGCGTCGAGCACGCCGGCATTCTCCTTCGTACCACAAACAAGGGGGCCGAGGATAAGGGCTACGAGATTTACTTCGACACCACAAACAACGAGCTGCAACTCCGGCGACACGACGGGGAAACCCGGACCCTGGCCAAGCGCGAGTTGCGCAACTCATTCGGCTGGCGCGATGTCCGGGTTGAGTTGACCGAGGGTACACTGCGCGTGTGGCTGGAGGGAGCCGAGGCGCCGTTCCTCGCTGCCACCGACGAGAAACCAATCGAGGGCACCGGCCACATCGGCGTCCGCGCCTGGGGCGGTGCCGTGCGCACCGACGAGTTGAAACTGCACTTGGCCAAGCGCACGCTGTTCATCGACGAGATCAATCCTGCCAAGTCCACAACCGGCAAGCCGATTGCACAGGCGCAGCCCGGCTTGGCCAAGCGCCGTGCCCTGCAGGATCTCTGCTCCGTCATGTTCAACATCAGCGAATTTGTCTATGTCGATTAACCCGCAGACCGCACGGCTTGGGCCCATTGACGGGGATCAGCGATTGGCCTAGCTTTTGCCAACCGATTTTTGACGATGGATCCAAATCTGATACAGCGCTTTAGTCGCAGGGAGTTCGTGCAGCGTTTCGGTACGGCCATGGCTGGCGTGTCACTCTCTGGGATCTTCCCGGGTGACAAGATTTTCGCCGCCCCCGCCTCCGCGCTGGCCGACTACACCAACCCGCTCACCCCGCGCAAGACGCACTTTCCCACCAAGGCAAAGGCCTGCATTTACCTTTATATGT
>JAPPPH010000333.1:0-953 GCA_028817635.1 Verrucomicrobiales bacterium
CCTCTGGGTCGGTGCGGAGCCAGTAGCTCACTGAATTTTTGTCGAACGGAATGATTCTTCTGCCTGCAGCTCCCTCTGGTTTTTTGGAGGTGAATGAGTTGGCCAATGTTCGAGAACCATCCATCGGGCAGCGGAGGATCTTGGGGTTGTACAACTCATTCGATAACGACTGAAAGTGCAGCCACGCGTTGGCGTCGAAGATCGGTTTGCCATCCGCATCGAGCAGCGCCTTCGTGTCGGATTTCGGCTTGGCCAACTCGGCTGTCCCTCCTTCGGACTGCGGCACGTTCCACGGGAACCGATCCTGATGGTCAACGGCGTAAATTCGTGTGGCGATGCCGATCTGCTTCAGGTTGTTGACGCAGGAGATGCGCTGGGCCTTTGCCTTTGCGTTGGCCAGTGCGGGGAGGAGCATTCCGGCGCCGACGCTGACCGGGATGACTCCGGCCTGCATCATAACGGAATTGAAGATGCCTTTCTGCGAGTGGTTCTCGACGGTGATGCCATTTTTGTCCACGCGGACCACGCCCAGAGTCTGCATATCGTAGGCGTTCCCAAAGTCTAGGCCGAGGAAGCCTTCTGGCATGCCGTCGGCCTGCATAGCCTGCTGAATGATCGGGCTCATCGTCTCGCCAATCTTGTTTCCGGCGTAGAAGAAGTGGTTGCCCTTGAGGTTGAGCCCCTTGGCCAAGCGCTTGTATTCCTCGGTGTCGGCCAGTCCTTTTTCGTCGCCATTGTGAATAGCTACGATGCGCTTAGCAAAGTCCTCGGTGTTGGCGATCACGAAGAAGTCGCCCAAGCGGAAGAATGCCGGGGCCAACGGCACTGGCAGGGGGGCGGGCTCGGTGATGACGAGCATCTCGATTCCGGCCACGGTGCGTTTTTCCATGTCCGGCCCGCCGGCTTGCTGGAGTGCTGCGAGCACGAAATCGCTGAGTTTGTCGTCCTTGACC
>JAPPPH010000333.1:963-2430 GCA_028817635.1 Verrucomicrobiales bacterium
ACCTTGGCCACGATGGCCATGCTCGGCATGGGGAGTTCATCAAGCCCCGGTGGCGCCGCGCCGGGAGGCAGTTGCAGGGTTTCGTTCTCGTCGAGAGATACGAACAGGCCGATCTCGTTGTCGAAAGAGGCAAGAAGATCCTTGAGGCCGAACAGGCCATTGGCCATCTGGAGGGTATTATCAAACTGTCCCTTGAATTGCGGAGGTGCGTCACTGGCCTCCAGCAGGTCTGGGACCCAGTCGAGCAGGGCCTTCGGATGAATCTCGTGCGAGAATGCGAGGGCGGTGTCGGCCGGGAGCAGTTTAAGAATCGAGAAGTCGTGCGGCTCGGAGCCGATGAGCGACCAGAGTTTGCCTCCGGCCTTGGCCTCGTCATGATGGACGACGACCTTGTTGCGGAACATGCCGGTCTCGTACTCGAGGCTGCTCATGCCCACGCCGTTAATGTCCCTGAGACCGCTTTGGTCGAGGAACGCATCACCGGCCTTGGAGGCGCTATCGACCATTTCCTGTTCCATTGGCCCGGGTGCGAAGCCTTGCACGGCCTCGGTGGCGGAGTTTGCGTACTGCTCCACAGTAGCGATGACTTCCTCGGTACTGTAATAGAGAAACACATCGCCTCCCATGTCGAGCTTGTCGGTGACAGCGGCAAAGCTGTTAGGCACGGCGGATTCCGTGCCGTTACCGCCAGCAGGAGCATTGGCGCTTTCCGAGGCGGGGTCGCTGCATCCGGTAAAGGCGATCGCCAAACCGGCCGTGATTGCGGTGAGTATTTTTTTTGTGTTTTTCATTAAATTGCTTCTTTTTCTGTTCGGGGTGAGGGGTTAGTTTTGGGTGATAACTCCGTTGCGCTTGAACCATGGCTTGCCATTGAGATACGATGTGCTACTAAATTCCGTCCTATCCTTTCCGATACGATCGGTGGATTTAAAGGTCACAATCGATGTTCCCTGCACACGGTTGTCCATCACCAAGATAGCGCTTCCCTCCCACTCGAGACTGTATTCCCCGGTCACCTTGCCGACGCCCACCGAGTTCATTTTGTCGTTGAGCATGCCGTGCGAGATAAATCGCGTGCGATCCGAGTTGAGATGATAAACGATTTGCATATGATCAAATCCCCCATCTGGCTTGGGGATATTCACTTGGATATATAAAAATTTGCCGTCGACAAATTTCTGCGTACCATAATGCTCTGGCATCTCGGATGGATCGCTTCCATCCGGTTGGGTGAATGTGATTTTTGCGGTTAACTCCTTGCCATTGATTTGAAGCACGTCAAATTCCTTCGGGATGTTGCTGCGGTCATCCTCACCCTGGGCGATCTGTCGAATCTGTTCCTCAGTCAATTGACCCGCCTGGGCGATCTCGTATTTCGCGTAAAAATCCTTGAGATGATCTGCGTTGGATTTGGTCGCAACACCCCCGAGGGCCTCCTCGATGGCTTCATCGAGCCCATTCATGGGG
>JAPPPH010000387.1 GCA_028817635.1 Verrucomicrobiales bacterium
CGGCGGAGAGTTCCTCCCAGTTCACGATGGTTTGCTCGAGTTGGGCCGCGTCGGCCGCGCCGGCCAATTGCTGTTCCAGTTGATCGAACAGTGGTTCAAGTGAAGCCCAGTCGCCGGGGTTCAGGTTCGCCGGGATAAATTGGCGCGGGGTGTGGATGGAGATTTTTTCAAACATAAATCGTCGCGCCGACGATGCGGGATTTCGCCCAAAAAACCCAGCCAGTTTACTTCGCCTTGGCCAAGCGCGACATTGGGCCGCCGGGGAAAATCAAGTGCCGAATCTCATCCATGGGCAGCAGCACGCGAAAACTGCCCTAAGTGTATGGGCCGACCGTGTAGGGATGGTAGTGAAACTCGAGTCCCTTTTTTGAAAACGTGAACGCAGTCCCGAGCAGATCCTTGCGGGTGACGTCCTTGAGCCAAAGCGCGTTTTTTGCCTTCAACTCGCGCCGGATGATCAGCTCGACAGGGCTCTGCCACAGGTACATTGGCTTGAAGATTTGCGCGAGTCGGACCGGCTCGACCCGCCCGTTTCGAATCCAGTAATTCGCGTTGAAATACGTTGTGTTGCCGTGCGCGCCGCCGGTGTACTCGTAGCGTTTTTCGCTGATGCTGACGACCCAGCGCGACAGGTGCGGGGTCTCGCAACTGTCCTCAATTACCCAGTCGTAAAAACTCGCACCGAGGAGTGTCGGGTCGCTCGAGGCCTCGTTTTCTGCATCCGCCGCCTGCCGGAACATTTCTGTGAAGGCCGGCTTGTAGTGGCCGGCGAAACGGTTCTCGATCGCCTTGTTTAGCTGCGGATAGGAGGTCGAGGCCCTGGCGCGCAGCGGGCCGTCCGCCTGCATGGGGAATTCCTCGACCTGCTCCGGCTTTGTTGGTGCCTGAACCGTCTCCGGTGCGTCTGGCTAGTGCAGGCAACCGGCGAGCAATAACGCGCTTGGCCAAGCGCGTTATTTCACGAACTTCATGTGTCTGTTTCGCGCAGCACAAACAGCAGTGTGCCCTGTCGGTCGGAGGTGACGTTGCAAAGGTGAACATCGTAACGGACGGAAAGTTCCTCCGTGAGAAATTTGCGGATGGCGATGCCGTGGTACTCGACGAAAATATTGTGGATACCCACGTCCGGTGATTCGGTCAGCACCTCCTGCAGAATCTCCGCCTCTGCCGTCTCGGCATCGACCTTGAGGATGTGCACCTCCGTGAGACCAAGCCGGGCCAGTTCACTGCTGAGAGTCCGGGTGGTGATCTCCTCACCGGGCAGGTCGCTTGGCCAGTTGTCGCCGGGCCGAAGCGTGGCCGCTCCGGAGTGTGCATTGGGAGCGTGGTGCAGCCGAAATGTGCCCGCCTTGTCCCAAATGCCGCACTGGTACGTCTCGATCCCATCGATCCCCACCACGTTTTTGTTCAGCAACTCAAAGGTGGAAGCCGAAGGCTCGTAGCAAATGATCCGTGCGCCGGGATGGTGTTTTTTGAAAAAAACCGCCGCCGCGCCGCAGTTGCTCCCGACGTCGATGATGACCGGCGCATCGCTCCCGACCCGAGTGGCTGCCAGCGGATAATCCTCCCCGCCGAGCACGGAGAGGATCATTTCCGCCTCCTCCGCGGGATGAGAGAACGGGAGTTCACGGTTACCGAATGGGAATTGGATCGTTTCGAGAGTCATCCTTGACGGCGCATGGACGTATTAAATGGGCACTACCCGGGGCACGCCAGAAAAAAGGCAAATTTGTTAAATCATTATTTCGTTGAACAGCCGAGATGGTTGTGACCCCACTTGCGGAAATGAAAAGTTCGTCCACTTTCCGATTTATTTTTATGGCCACGGTTTGCGCTGCATTCGTCAATCTGCCGGCAGCAGATGAAAAGCGGGCCCAGCCGTTCGTGAGCTACGAAGAGCCGGTGGCTTCCTATTTGAAACGCATCCAAAAGGGAAAACAGCAGCATGCGTTTCACCCGGCGGTGGACGTCGCGGCGTGGCAGAAATCGGCTCGAGCCGCGTTGGTAAAGTTGATCGGCCTCGAGCAAATGCGTGATGATCTGGCCGGGTTTGAAGTCAAGGTTTCGCAGGGCAAACACAACACGGTGGACGGAGTGTTCACGCGCCGGTTGTGCACGATCGAAACCGAGCCGGGGATACGGGTGCCATTTTACTATCTTGTCCCAACCGGCAAGCAACGACCAATGGCACTCTTTATCGCGCCCCATGGTCACGACAAAATTGGGCTGCACTCCTACGCGGGGGCGTTCCGGAACGAAAAGCACCGCGAGGAAATCTTGGCGCGGGAGGGTCACATCGCTGAGCAGGCGGTGCGGCGTGGGTTCGTGGCGATCGCCCCCGCCACCCGTGGGTTGGCAAATGAAGTGCTCGTGCCCGACCCCAAGGGACGCCATGGCAACCGCCCGTGCCGAGCCCAGCTCGT
>JAPPPH010000386.1 GCA_028817635.1 Verrucomicrobiales bacterium
CGTGGCGCTGCGGCGGTTCGACTCGGCGGAGGCCTCGGTGGGTGACATGCCGTGGCGCATGTTCTCGACGACCGCGTACGAGGCGCAGTAGCGCATGACGTTTTCGCCTAGGCCGGTGGCTCCGGCTGCACCGACCTCGTTGTCGACGTACAGGCCGCTGCCGATGATGGGCGAGTCACCAACGCGTCCCGGGATCTTTCCGCTCCAGCCGCTGGTGGAGCAGCCGCCGGCAAGATCGCCGTTGGTGTCGAGCACGATCAGGGTGACGGTGTCGTGGTTGTCCGGTTTGTCCCCCTTGCCGGGCGACGGTTTTTCTCGGGCAGCAAGCCAAGCCTTGTAGCTGGCCTCGTCTTTGGCTGGGTCGAGTACCTTCAGGCCCTGTTGCTCCGCAAACCACCGGGCGCCCCGGCCGCCGAGCATCACGTGCGCGGTTTTTTCCATAACCAACCGCGCGGCAGACATGGGATGCACCACGCCCTCGACTCCGCCGACGCTCCCGGCCTGATGCCCCGGGCCGTTCATGATACAGGCGTCAAGTTGCGGAACGCCGGCGGCGTTGGGCTTGCCGCTCAGCCCGACGGAGGAGTTGCCGGAAACCTCGACCAGCCGGATGCCTTGCTCGACGGCGTCCAATGCCGAACCACCGCCCTGCAATGTACGGAGGGCGAGTTCATTGGCCGGTTTGCCAAAGCCCCATGTGGAGATGATGACCGGCCCGCGCTTGGCCAAGCGCTTGGCCGGTGGGGTGGTCGAGCAACCGCCACCGATGGCTGTTGCTGCGGTGGCGAGTGAGGTTCGATGAAGGAAGGAACGCCGGGTTGTTTGTGTCATGACGCGGCAAATTTGAAGGCCAAGCGATGGCGATGTCAAAGCCAAGCGCTTGGCCAGGCACAAAAAAACGCCCGGTTGCCCGGGCGTCTACAAATGCGTTGGATTGCTTACTTGGCTGTTTCTTCAGTTTCGTTGGCGGTGGTATCGGTGGCCTCGGCCGGCTTGGCCTCGGCGGCCTTTTTTGCCGCAACGGCATCGTCGAATTTTTTGATGTACTTGTCCGTGTTGGCCTGAAATTCATCATCGCAGCCTTCGCAGCAATATTTGAATTGGCGGCCTTCGTGCACGAACACATGCGGCTTGCCCATGCTGCCCAGTTTTTTGTCGGCCACGATGCAGGTGTCGAGCGGGTAGGCGATCACGTTGGGATCGACGGCTTCGCTGGTTGCGGCGGCTTTTTCACCGTTGCCACAGGCGGTCAACAATAGACCGGCGGCGACACTGCTGAGGAGTGTTGTCCACTTGATCATAACGCCACAAACGGTTGCGTTGGTGCCGGTTGATGTCAAATCCTTCTTTCCTGCCGGAGCCGCTTCTGGTAGCAGGCGGGCACAGGATGTCTTCAACAAATCAGAGGGATGTTGATCCCCGCGCAACGGCCACGGATGTACTGCGATGGAATGCCGGCAGCGCCACCGAGGCACCAGACTGGGTGGCGTGCGAGGAGCCGCTGGAGATCCGGGTCAGGGGCGAGTCGGTGGCGATCACCATGCGCACGCCGGGCCACGACGAGGAGCTGGCGCTTGGTTTTCTGCTGTCAGAGGGAGTGATCACCGGGGCAGGGGACGTACTTGAGGTGGCACACTGCCAGCAGGGTGAAGCAGCGCTCCACGGGAATGTGCTCAACGTTTTCCTGTCGCCCCAAGTCGAGGTCGACCTGACCAAGCTCAAGCGAAATGTCTATGCCAGTTCGAGTTGCGGCCTGTGTGGCAAGGCATCCATCGAGTCGGTGCAATGTTTGTTTGAGCCGCTGACCGTCCGCGAACAGCTGATCTCAGTCGAAACGGTTCTCTCGATGCCGGGACAAATGCGGGAGGTGCAGCAGACGTTCGAAAAAACCGGCGGTCTGCACGCCGCCGGGCTGTTCGATGCAACCGGAAAACTACTCGCGCTGCGGGAGGATGTCGGTCGACACAACGCGGTGGACAAGGTGCTTGGCCACGCGCTGGCGTCCGGTCGATTGCCGCTCGAGGAATGCGCGTTGATGGTCAGCGGTCGGGCCTCGTTTGAGATTCTGCAAAAAGCCCTCGCCGGTCGGGTGGGGATGATTTGTGCCGTGTCCGCGCCGTCGAGTCTGGCAGTGGAGTTCGCCCGGGAGAACGGGCAGACGCTGGTCGGTTTCCTCCGGGGCGACACGTTCAACGTGTACAGCCACCCGCAACGCCTCGCCGGGCTGAACAGTTAAGCCTCGCTGCCTTCCGGGAAATCGGCGTTGGTGAACACGTCGCTGACGTCGTCGTTTTCCTCGAGCACATCCACCAGTTTTTGGATGGTCGATGCACCCGCCTCGTCGACAGCGGTTGTCTGCTGGGCTATGTAGGTGACCTCGGCCGAGAGCGTGGCGATGACCTTGTCTTCGACCGCCTTGTT
>JAPPPH010000344.1 GCA_028817635.1 Verrucomicrobiales bacterium
TAGCCGGGTCGGCGGCGGCAGCATCGGTGATGCGCATCATGCGGTCGAGCGACTTGCGGAGTTTGAGGCGGGTGTTTGCCCTGCCCTCGCTGATGGCCCTGGGTAGGACTACATCGCGAACCCGGTAGCCTTCTCGGTTTGGATCCCCGTCGATGACGAACGGCGCGTGTTGGCCTCCCAAAAAATGCGGACCGGCCGAGCGGGATTTGCGCGGCAAACTCGCGTACGCCGGCAATCCGTCCTGCACTCCCCGGAGGTGCGAGACCACCGAACCGAACGACGGATGAAACGATACCGACGAACCACAGTTCACCGGAACCGGAGTCGGCGCGCCAGTCATCATGTAATGGTTGCCCCCGCCGTGGTTTGGATCCTTGTGGCAGATCGACCGAATGATCGCCATCTTGTCGAGCGTCTTGGCCAGCTTCGGCACGGTCTGGCAAAACTGCACGCCCGGCACAGTGGTCGGAATGGGATCGAACTCACCCCGCACATCGGACGGCGCGTCCGGCTTGGGATCGAACGTCTCGAAATGTGTCGGGCCGCCGTCGAGCCAGACAAGGATGCAGTTGATCCGGTCTGCGCTGGGCTTGCCGACTGCCTTGGCCGCGCTGGCCCGCAGCTTCACAAGATCACTCAGCCCCAGACCAAGCACCCCGCCAACACCAAGCTGGATAAAATCCCGCCTCGCGATCCCTGCACAATTTCGATTCAGTGCATTCATGCCGTTTCAGTGATTAAAGACAAATTCAGCCGAGTTGATCAAGGCCCACATCAAATCCTCGACAGCCTGCTGGCGCTTGGCCTCTGCCGTCTCGATCGCCTCGACGGCGATGGCCCTCTCGTCAGCGCTTGGCCAACGACTGTAAATCGACAGGTAAACCTCATCGACAATCTCGCCCGCCGAACGATCCGCTTGGCCAAGCGCGGCCGCCCGGCCCTGTTTGTCGGCCAACTGCGTTTGCAGTTTGTCCGAGTTCATCAGGGGCAGCGCCTGAACCATGCTCTGGCGGTTGTCCCGTTCGCAGGGACAGTTTTCGCTGGAGTTAGGCAGGCCAAACGACTCGAGCATCGGCGAACTCATAATCGTCGTCCAAAGCTCAACTTTCCGCGCGTCCAATCGCAAGTTGGAGTATTCGCTGGTTACGCCAGTCACCTGATTAACGATGTCCTCCAGATTTTCTGCCCCCAGCCGGCGGCGATAAAAGCGGGAGAAATTCTGCGTGTCCTGCACATTGGTTTCGTTGGGAGTGGAACTGAGCTGGTACAACCGGGATTGCATGATCCGGCGCATGAGGTGTTTGAGGTCGAACTTGTGCGCCGCGAAATCGTCCGCCAACTCACCGAGCATCTCTGGGTTTGACGGGGGGTTGGACGCGCGAAAATCGTCCACCGGATGCACGATCCCTCTCCCGAAAAACTGCCCCCAAACCCGGTTCGCCATCGCCTTGGCAAAGTAAGGGTTTTCCGGAGTCAACATCCAGTCGGCCAAAGTCGCTCGTGGATCTGTCCCGGCCGGTGTCTCCAATTGTCCACCACCAAGCGGCGTCGCTTTCATCACCGCGTTGCTCACCGGGTGCTTCACAGTCCCGCCCGGTGCGTGGTAAAAATACTCCGTGCCGGCTGATATTGGTGGCGAGATGCCGGTGCCCTTGCGCTTCATCTCGGCGAAGAATGCCGCGAACTGGTAAAAGTCGGTCTGGCTCCATTTTTCATTTGGGTGATGATGACACCGTGCGCACTCCAGCCTCACGCCGAGAAACACCTGACTGAACAACGTAGTGAGCGTGGCCGGTTCACGGCGCGTTCGGTAAATCACAGCGGGGCCAACACGATGCGTGCTGCCCTTGGCCGTCAGGATCTCGCGGACCATCCGGTCGTACGGTTTGTTTTCCGCAAAACACTCACGAATCCAGTTGTCGATCGTGTACGCGCTCTTCAAGCCGACCCGCGCAATGTTGGGCCGAAACAAATCGCCCCAGCGATTCGCCCACGTGTCGGCGTAGCGGGGATCGTCGAGCAGACGGTCAATCAACCGGTCGCGCTTGGCTGCATCTTCGTCAGCCAGAAAACGCCGCACCTCGGCCGGCTCCGGCAACACGCCCAATACATCAATGAATGCCCGGCGAATGAACTCCGAGTCCGTGCAAAGATCGCTCGGCAGAATGCCGAGTTTTTGAAAACGACCGTGCGCTTTTTCATCGATGAAATTGTTCACCGGCAGACCAGCATAAACAGCATCCCCGAACTGGCGGCTTGTCGGGACAGTGATTCGCGCCAAGGCGACCTCGCCCATGTAACGCACGACAACCACCCCCTCCCCATTCAGCGGGCCCACGGGGACGAAGCCATCCTCCCACCGCGCGGCCAACGCCTGGTGAATGGAGGCCTACTCAGGCGAGGGGGGGTC
>JAPPPH010000332.1 GCA_028817635.1 Verrucomicrobiales bacterium
AAACCGCCGACCTCCTCCGCAAACACGGCGGCAAGACGGGTGAAGAATTGAAAGCCGAAGGGAAATGAGCCTAAAAGTTCCAGCGGTGTTCACACCGTAGTGTCCCTCGTCTCAAGACACCAATAATTGCTTTTTTTTGCCCCAAAGTGTGCCTAATCCTTCCATAGAAAAGTGTGCCATCAATCACTTTTACTACTGATTTTATTGGTTAAATTGAAAAAAGTGGTTGTCCCGCCTGGACTCGAACCAGAACTAACGGTGTCAAAGACCGCTGTGCTACCATTACACCACGGGACAGTGGCGGGCGGTTTTTTAGTGAGCGTTCCCTGATTTGGCGAGATTTTTTTAAAAAAAATCCCCCTTCAACGCCCCAAAACGGATTCCCCGGGTGCTTGCCTTGAGTTGGGCGTAACCGAATTGGATCATGATTCGCTCATAGATAAGGCTGCCAAACAGGGCCACGTCGGCTCGATTAGCCGGGAGCCCGACTATTTCGCGGCGTTGATCCAGCGGCAGGCTCCATAGTTGTTCGCACCATTCGCTGACCCGTTTTTGGATCAGGTTCGCCTCCTCGATTCGCTCCCGGTCGAACCTCTCCATGCTCAGTTCCATCATCGCAAAAATAGTGGCAACCCCGCCGGTGCCGACCAGTTCGCAGTCGCTCCCCTCTCCCCAGTTACCGTTCAAAACAGTCTGCCGCAGTTTTGCGTCAATGACTTCGCGCGCGTGCGCCAGTTGATCCGCCGTTGGAGGGTCCTCGACCGGATTGGCTTCCAGCAAACGCACGGAGCCAAGCGGAATGCTGGTGTGCTGCTGGACACCACCAGCGCCTCCCTGCGTGAACTCGGTGCTGCCGCCGCCGACGTCGATCACCAGCAGGTCCCGCTTGGCCAAGCGTGGGTCGGTGGTGACACCGGCGTAGGCCAAGCGCGCCTCGTCGTCGCCGCTGAGAATGACCACAGTCTGGCCAAGCGCATCGATCAGCTCACGCGAGTTGTCGGCCTCGCGCATGGCGCTGGTGGCAATAATGCCGGTTTCCCCCGCCCCCTCGCGCTTGGCCAAGCGGAGAAACTCGCGGACCGTCTCAACTGTGTCCTCAATGGGTTTGGGTTGAAGTCGACCGCTCTCGTAAAGCCCCCGGCCAAGGCGGGTTTGTCGGCTGGTCTCGGTGACCGGCTGGACGGCGCTGCCGTGGCAATCCGCCACCAGCAGCTTGACCGAGTTGGTCCCGATGTCGATGACACCCCGGCGCATGGGGTCAGGCGTGGTCTCGGGCCAGGATGGCCGCCCCGGTGATGCCGGCGTGGTCGCCCAGCCGGGTTGCAACGATGCTGACCTGTCGTGCGCCGGGCATCATGCGTCCAACGGCTGCCTCGGTGATCTTCGGCAGCATGGTCTCGTGCAGTTGCTCGATCATGCCGCCCCCGAGCGCGACGATTTCCGGGTTAAGCAGATTACACAGATTGGCGATGGCGATGCCGGTGTACAGGCAGGTTTCGTCCAGCACACGAGTCGCCAGTTCGTCCCCCGCCTCGACGGCGCGGCGCAGCTTGCCGCTGCGAATCTTGTTGAACGGTTTGCCGTTATCCCGGTCGAAAAGCAGGGTTTTTTCGCCGTTCTCAACGGCGGTTTTGACCTTGTTGAAAATAGCCGTGCGGCTGGCCAGCGCCTCGTAACAGCCCTTGGTGCCGCAACCGCAAACTGGCCCGTCGGGGTCGAGCACCATGTGGCCAACCTCCCCCGCCGCCTGCGTGGCCCCGCTCAGGAAGGTGCCGTTGGTGATGATGCCGGCACCGATGCCGGTCCCGAGAAAAATGCTCACCATGTCACGCGGCTTCGACTCAAACTCGCTCCGGTGAATGCCCATCGCGGCGACGCTGCAGTCGTTGCCCAGCCAGACCGGGCACCCGAGTTCGGCCTCGAGATCGGCCTTGAGCGGAACATCGCGCCAGTCGAGGTTTGGCGCAAATAAAACAGTCGAGCCGTCGGCGCTGATCGTGCCCGGCGCACCGATGCCCACCCCCTTGCTTTTAGCCACGTCGATGCCGGTCAGGTGCGCCGCGCCACGGATGGGCTCGACAATGCGCGCGGTGACGCCCTCGTAGCCCAGCTCGGCCTTGGTTTTATTTTTGTCGGTGAACAGGCAATTGTGGTCGCTGTCGAATACCCCGGCGAGAATCTTCGTCCCTCCCAGATCCACCCCGATGTAGTGTTCCGCGTCCATGGCCGTTGCTCGTCTAAAGGATCACCCTCTCCGTGTGAGAGCGCAGTTCGTTGTTCAACTCGTCCACCGACTGGTCGGCATCCACGATGGTGAAATCGAAATTTTTCCGCATCATTTCAAACTGATCCGCCAATCGCTGCTGGTACTGCACAAAACTGTCGAACATATCCGTCGACAGG
>JAPPPH010000336.1 GCA_028817635.1 Verrucomicrobiales bacterium
ATCAAAAAACTGCAGGGAACAACCGGTCCGGAGATTCAAAAAGAGCCGGAAGCGCTGCCCGAAGAATAACCGATACAGTTGGCTACAGATACTTTTGCGCTTGGCCAAGCGGAGGATGATTCCCATAGTCCGCGCCCTGATTTTGATTCGAGAAATGAAACTAAAAACTTTGACTCCATTGGCAGTGGCGTTGGCCTTTTTGGCAATTGCCCCCTTGGCCAAGGCCGACTGGAAAGTCGTCGAGAAAACGAACCCGCTTGGCCCGGGCAGTGCGGTCGACGTGCTGCAAGACGGTAAACCGGTGGCACGCCTCGTTCACGGTGAGGGCCAAATCAAGCCATACCTGCACGTGTTCGGCACGGATGGCGAACTCGTCACCAACCCGGGCCTCGACAAAGAGGGGAAGGGCGCCGGCCTCTTCAATCATCACCGCGGCATCTTCATCGGCTGGAATCAGGTTTCCTCCGATCTTGGCAACTACGACATGTGGCACCGGGGCGGTCCGGGGCAGGGTCGCTACGACATCGTGAAGTTTGAAAATTCGACAACCAAGAATTCCGGTTCCATCGTCGCCCACATCAAATGGCGGGCGACAAAAAAGGATGCCTCCGGTAGTGACGTGATCATCACGGAGCGTCGTACGTTTCGCGTCTCGCGACCCGGCGGGAAGCACACCCAAATCGATGCCAGCTTTGAATTGAAAGCTGAACGAGATGTCAGCCTCGGAGGCGATTTGCAACACGCCGGTGTTCACTTTCGCGCCCACACCGAGGTAGCTAAACGCAACAAGGAAACCAGCTATCTGTGGGAGCCAAGCGAGGCCAAGGGTGGCGGGCGAGTCATCCATGACAACCACCAGTGGGTGAGGTTACTTTTTCCGATCGGCAAACGCTGGTACACCGCTCAGGAGATGAACTCCCCAAAGAACGGAGTGAAGGAACTCTCGTGGCGTGATTATGGCCGTTTCGGTTACTTTCTGCCCAAGTCGATTAAAAAGGGGGAGCCCTTCAACTTGAATTTCCGATTTGCCATCGAGGAGGTTGATGCCCCGGCCAATGCCCCCAAGCAATCCGAGGCGCAGATTAAAAAGTCGCAGAAAAAATGCGTTCGCCGTTACGAGGCATTTGTAAACTCCCTCGATTGAACGGTCGCTTGGCCAAGCGCTTGGTGTGATTCTTCCATGTCGTTTTCCGACAAACTAAACCCGTCCCTTCGCAATCTTCCTGTGTATCAACCGGGGCGGCCGATTGAGGAAGTGGCCCGAGAACTTGGCCTTGTGCCGGCTGAGGTCATCAAGGTTGCCTCCAACGAAAATCCGCTCGGCCCCAGCCCGAAGGCGATCGAGGCCACGCAGGCTGCCGTGACGCAAAGCCATCTTTATCCGGATGGCAACGCGTATTATCTGAAAAACAAACTGGCGGCCAAGTTGGGCGTGGAACCGGAAAATCTCATCCTAGGCAACGGCTCCAACGAGATTATCGAGTTTATTTCCCACGCACTGCTTGGCACCGGCGACGAGATTGTTGTGTCGCAATATTGCTTCGCCATCTATCCGCTTGTCGCGATGATGATGGGGGCAAAAGTCAACGCCGTGCCGGCTGTCGAATATGGCCATGACCTTCCGGCGATGCTCGATGCGATCACGCCGGAAACGCGAATCGTTTGGGTGGCCAATCCGAATAACCCCACCGGGACCTTGGCCGAGCCGGACGACGTTCGAGCGCTCGTTGAAAACGTACCGGACGATGTGTTGCTGGTGATGGACGAGGCCTACTATGAGTTCCTTGACGAACCGGTCGATCTACTACCATTGGTGCGTTCCGGCGATAGGCCGAATTTGCTGGTAATGCGCACCTTCTCCAAAATCTACGGATTGGCTGGGTTGCGAATCGGATACGGAATTGGCCATCCTGATTTTATTTCAGCACTCGAAAAAGTACGGCAGCCGTTCAACACGAACTCCATAGCCCAGGCCGGGGCGATGGCGGCACTCGACGATGACGACCATCTTCTGGAAACACGGAAGGTCAATGCTGCGGGACTGCAGTACTTCGAGTCATTCTGCGAAGCGAACGGGTACGAGTTCGTCCCGTCCGCAGCCAACTTCGTCCTGATTCGAGTCGGTGACGGTCAGGGCATCTTCGAAGCATTACAAAAACAGGGAGTCATCACGCGCCCAATGGGCGGCTACGGTCTCCCGGAATGGATACGCCTCTCCATCGGCACCGCCGATGAAAACCAACGCTCCGCCGAATCCCTCAAGGCTGCGTTGGCCTGACGCGAGGTCCCAGCCGTCCTTAATACAACTCTTGCCCAAAGCCAGCTCGGAGGGCCAGCCCTGCCTTGATTAATCGCTGTCGGTCAGTGGCCAGTCGAACTGAATGCGTTTGCCGTTTCGC
>JAPPPH010000231.1 GCA_028817635.1 Verrucomicrobiales bacterium
GCGTAGCTGTTGGTCTTATGCACCCATTGCGGATCTTTCTTCTTCAATACCTCGATGTTTTTGACAATCTTGCCGGACTCTTTATCGATACAGATTGCATTGATTCGGACTTCCGAAAGAACAACGAGCGGTTGACTGCCGGTGTTGGCTTTCAGGCGTTTCTTGGCTTCCTCCTCCGAAGCCAAAGTTTCGTGCGCTGCTGTGACCCAAATCTGATTTCCAACGATGAGCGGGGAAGACCAACCCCGGCCCGGCAGGTTCGTGCGCCAAGCGACGTTTTTGGTCTCGCTCCATTCGGTCGGTACCTTGGACGAATCGGCCACGCCCTGACCACCCGGCCCACGCCACTGCGGCCAATCACTCGCATGCCCGTGTGGGATGAACAGACTCAACGCATTCAGTAGAACGAACCATGTGCAGAACGTCATTCTAGAAGACGAATTTAATGAATTTGAGAACATGACGCGCAGAGACAAGCAAAGCATTCCCCAATTTGAAAGATGATTTTTCATTGCCAGAAACGGTTCTCATCGAGAATCGTCCGCAGGAAATGATGGTGGACTACATCGAACTGAATCAAAAGGCATGGGACGAAAGAACCTCTATTCATTTTCGCTCGAAAATGTATGACGTCGATGGGTTCCTAAATGGAGGAAGTAGCTTGAAGGAAATCGAGTTATCCGAAGTGCGTGACGTTGACGGAAAAACTCTCCTGCACCTGCAATGCCACTTTGGGCTCGATACCCTGTCTTGGGCAAGAAAGGGAGCGATCGTAACGGGAGTGGATTTCTCACCCAAAGCGATCAAGAAAGCGAATGAGTTGAAGGAACGGACCGCTCTTCAGGGAGAATTCATTTGTGCTGATATTTATGCATACGAACAAGTTGCCACTTCGAAATTTGACATCGTATTCGTTTCCTACGGCGCGCTGAACTGGCTGCCTGATCTGAATGCGTGGGCAAGACTCGTTTCGAAAAGTTTAAAAGAAAATGGTTGTCTCCATTTGATCGAGTTTCACCCCGCATACGACTTGCACTGTGGGGAGCCTTACTTCAGTCAAGTGGCCCCTGAAATTTATGAAAGCGGCACATACACAGAGAACGGTGACGGCTTGAAGATGCAGATGGCCACATGGCCTCATCCGCTGAGCGAAGTGATCTCTGCACTGATTGGCAACGGGATCACGATCGATCACTTGCACGAGTTTCCGTTTAGCCCATACAACTGTTTCGAGGGCCTCGAAGAGAAGGAAACCGGGCGCTTTTGCCTCAAAAATACAGTGCACCCAATTCCATTGGTGTACTCAATCAAGGGAACGAAAAAGGGCAAACCAAGCGGAGTATAAATCGAGTTGAGGTATCCTCGGTTCGCCGCAGCGAACCACCGTTGCACCCGCTTGGCCAAGCGCTTGGTTGATTTGTTTCTTGCTAAGCGGGCCGGATGCCTTTAGCCCAAGGCGCTTCTGATGGAGCGAGATGCGCTGAAAGATACCAGCCGCGTGGTGGTCAAGTTTGGCACCGGTATCCTGACCAACCGCAGCAAGCAGATTGATCCCCGCCAGATCGAGCAACTGGTTGGCCAGGTGGCCGCCCAACGCGAAGCCGGCCGGGAGGTGATCGTCGTGTCTTCCGGCGCGGTGGGAGCCGGCATGGGTGTGCTGAACATTGCCAAGCGCCCGACCGATCTCTCCGACCTGCAGGCCTGCGCCGCCGTCGGCCAGTCAGCGCTCATGTCGACCTACACGGAGCTGTTCGCAAAACACAACCTGCAGGTCGCGCAGGTGCTCCTCACGCACGACGATCTTGAGGACAAGGATCGGCATCTCAACGCCCGCAACACACTGGTCTCACTGTTGGCCAAGGGCGTCGTCCCAATCGTCAACGAGAACGATGCAGTCAGCTACACGGAGTTGAAGTTCGGTGACAACGACTGGCTCGCCGCGCTAGTCGCCTGTCTGCTGCCGGCGGATTTGCTGGTCATCCTCACGACCGTTGATGGCTTGGTCGAAAATTTTGGGAAGAAAAATCCACACACCATTTCCGTCGTCGAAAAGATCGATGCAAACATCCAAAAACTCGCGGGTGGCACGTTGAGCGCCACCGCCGTCGGCGGGATGGATGCCAAGATTCGGGCCGCCAAAATGACCGCTCGCACCGGCATCCCTCTGGTCATCGCTTCCGGCATAAAAAAGCGGGCCATCGCCAACGTGATCGACGGAAGGGAGGAGGGAACATTCTTCGTACCCCTAGCCGGCAAGCTCAAGGGGCGCAAGCGATGGATCGCTTTTTTTCATCACCCGAAGGGAGCGCTGTGGGTGGACGACGGCGCCCGCAACGCACTTCGCGACAAGGGAAAAAGCCTGCTCCCACCGGGTGTCTCACAATGCATCGGCGAATT
>JAPPPH010000314.1 GCA_028817635.1 Verrucomicrobiales bacterium
CTGCTACGCCTCCGGGTTGCGACTGGCTGAATTGCGCGGCCTGCGAATGGAACAACTCCGGCTCGATGCCGGGTTCATTCAGGTGATCGGCAAGGGCAATAAGGAACGCGTGGTGCCGGTCGGGCGCCGTGCCGTCGAGGCGATCGAGCGCTACCTCACCGCCGGTCGATCAAAGCTCGTCCGGGACAAGTCACCTGGCAATGTGTTCCTGACCTCGCGCGGCACGGCTTTCGCCGCGGTGACGTTGTGGACACGCCTCAAGAAACGCTGCATCGCCGCGGGGATTATTCGCAACATCACGCCGCATATGCTGCGGCACAGCTTCGCCACGCACCTGCTCGAGCACGGTGCCGACCTGCGCGTGATTCAGGAACTGCTTGGCCACTCCAGCATTTCAACCACCGAAGTCTACACGCATGTGGCCGGGGAACGGTTGAAAAAAGTGCACCAAGATTTCCATCCGCGCGGATGAATCACGCCTTTCGGCGCCGAAGAATAAGAAACACGACCGCAGTAACAAATGACAGCAGCGTGATCGGCGGGAGATGGCCGTAGTTGGCCCACTTTTCCGGGGCGAACCAGACGTCCCATCCCATCAGCGCCACGTGCAGCGCACCGCAAATCAACACCGCACGCCCCACCCACGGCAACAGGCTCACGATGCCGTTTGAATCGGATGAGCCGTTGGCCTGCTCCGCCGTCGCCCAAAGCAGCCACGCAAGGAAACCCAGCCCCAACACCCCGGCCAACATCGACGCCTCGCCGGCCCCGGTCAGTTTCATCCCGTTCATCGAGTCGAAAAATTTGCGAAGATACTCTGGCTTCAGGATAAGCATCGACATCACCACATGCAGCCCGATCATCAACGCCCCGATCAGGCCAGCCTGCTTTCGCGCCGCCACAGAACCCAGCAACCGCGACAGGCCGATCGTTGCCAACCCCGCCCAAGACAGCGCCTTGTTCATTACGTACAACGGCAATTGGGATACATCCTCCGGCCCCAGCGTGATATAGCGGATGAAGGAATAAATCAGGCAGACGACAAAGATGACGCCAACCCACTTCAGGCAGGAACCCTGTTCGCCCGGTTTATCCAAACTCCCTTAACCCTCCTAGGTTGGCAATGGCACGTCCCCGCTGAAACTCATCGAAACGCATTGCGGCGCTGCTTCGGATCCCAGTTCTCGATGTACTCCGCAGTGTTATCCTGCTTCGGGTTGATCGTGCGATCCGGGTCGCGGTACGACTGCACGTGCCCATCCGCAAACGCCACCGCAGCCGTGTTCCCGTGCCGATCACTCGCAACCCCCTCGTTGGCCCGGTTGATGAACGGCCACCACAATGTCAACGACCAGTGGCCGCCATTCTTTTGCTCCGAGTCGGCGAGGTTGATGCAGTCCGCCGGGCTCCGCACCGTCGACAGCTTCACCTCATAGCCACAGGGCAGCCGACCGCTCTGCTCCTTCGCACGGCCCGGCATCTGCCCGAGGAAATATGAGTTCTGCCCGTAGCCAATGCTATGGGCGTCGAACAACCACTTGTCATGATTCTTGGACGAGTTCGTGAATTTGGAATTGCGAAGATCCGGACAGCGAAACGCCTGATCCGCCGGGGCATAGCCGTAGATCAACGTGAACCACGTCTCCTCACGCGCAAAACCCCTCCCCTTGTTCAACTCCACCAACCGCTTGAACCCCTCGCTGGGCGTCCGGCTCACCGCCCGGCGGTGATACGGAAACGTGTCCTCGTTGTCGTTCATGTACATCGAGTTGGCCAGATTGAGCTGGCGCAACTGGCTGCTGCACTTGACCGCCACCGCCTTGGTCTTGGCTTTGGCCAAGGCCGGCAACAGCAACCCAGCGAGAATGGCAATGATAGCGATCACCACCAACAGTTCAATTAACGTGAAACCCCGCTTGGCCAAGCGGCCTCGTAAAAAATCCCAGTCATTCATGACAACGAAAGGTGAACACCCAATCTATCGCCTCCACAAAACCTCAGCAAGGCCAAATGCTGCCAAAAAACAAGCGCTTGGCCAAGGGCGTATAGAGTGCCCCAGCAGAACCAAGCGGCGACGGAGCTTTTACCGGTTAAGTGGTTCGCGGTTCGCAGTTGATTGGATTAGTTGAGACCGGGCACTGAGAACCGGAAACCGTTAAACAGCTCAAAAGCGGTGTCGCGCTCCGCTTGCACCCGAAATCCAAACTACCCAAGCGCTTGACCAATGATGTGTGGAATGCTTAGGACAAGCGGAGCGGAGAAGTAGCTTCCGCGTTCAATTCACTGTCGTAAATGTGAAAAAGTACAGACTACTTCCTTTTTTAATCGGTTTCATAATAGGTGATTTCATTCACGCTTTTATTATGGATCTTCAAGATTCTGGAGATTTTTTTA
>JAPPPH010000163.1:0-3388 GCA_028817635.1 Verrucomicrobiales bacterium
CCCTCTCCCTCAAGGGAGAGGGTATCCTCGGGATTCATCCCGACGAATAAACTTCGTGTTCTTCGTGCGCTTCGTGGTTCCCTATTCGCTTGGCCAAGCGCTTGGTTAAATCCAGACGTCGTTTTCTGCGGTTAAGCCGCCACCGGCGTCGCCGGTGTTGACCACCCCCCTTGGCTCAAGGAGCATAATTTTGCATTCCTCACGGGCGATCGGCCGGTGCTCGACTCCTCTGGGCACGACGATCATCTCGCCGGCGTTGAGCGTGACGGTGCGGTCCCGAAACTCGATCTCCAGCGTGCCCTCGATCACGATGAACGCTTCGTCGGTATCGGCGTGGGAATGCCAGACGAACTCCCCCTCGGCTTTCACCAGCTTGAATTGATAATCGTTCAGCTCCGCGATGACTCGCGGCGACCAGTGATCGCCAAAACTGGCAAACTTGGCTTCGAGGTTGATCGCCGTCGGGGTCATGTGTTTGGCCGGTTTGATTGTGCCTGACCAAGCGCTTGGCCAAGCGCACGTTAGACCTGCAGGTCTAGGCGGACGGATTTCTCGTGGCCGACTGTGAATATCTGGTTGCCCACTTCGTTGAGGTTGAACTCGTGGACGTGCATCGGCAGCGGCACCTCGCGGAGGATCTTCGGCTGGCTGGGATCAACGAACATCAGCCAGCCCTTGTGATCTCCGCCGCCAGCGACCACCCATTTGCCATCGCGCTCGAACTCGATGTGCTCCACCAGTCCCTTGCACTTGTCACTTCCGCTCAGGACGGCCAATGACTCGCCGGTCTCGATGTCGAAAATCTCAATCCGTGCCTTGGCTGCGAGGTGATCCACATTGCCAATCTTGTGAATGCCACCGGTGTACATCTGACTGCCGTCCGGCGAAAATGCGATGCTCCGTAAACCGCCGATGGAGTGGCGCCGTGCGGTGGGGTCCCAGGTGTAATGCCCGGGGGCATCGAGGGTCTGCAGAGGTTTGAACGATTCGGTGTCCCAGATGACGACGTGGCCGACCTTGTCGCCGGTGGCCAGTCGCGAGCCGTCCGGCGAGTAGCGCGCACAAAACAGCATGCTCGGGTAGTTGTTCGGCGTCTGCGGTTCATGGCCCTTCAACTCTGCCAGCAGGCTGCCGGTTTCCGTCGACCAGATGCGACACACCATGTCGTCCGAAACGGTGGCAAGCTGTTTGCCACACGGCGAAACCTCGACCCCGCGCAGCCACTTGTCGTGGGCTTTTTGTTTGCGAACGGCCTTACCGGTTTCGCGGTCCCACCAGATCAAATTCTTGTCCCAGCCACCGGTGAAAAGGTGGCGAGAGTTGAGTGCCGTGCCGAGGATGTAACTGGAGTGACCCTCGGCGGTGAACCGCTTGGCCTCCGGTTTTTCGTCGCCATGATCGACCTGATACACGCCGGAGTCGGATGCGCCATGATAGTAATGCCCCGAGCCGGGAACACGCGCCATGCTGAACGCGATATGCTTGTGGTTCAGTTCCTTCTTGGAAACGAAATTGGTGTTGAGCGGCTGATCCATGCTGCCTCCGATTTAAGCGATCACCTCGGTCACCGGCTTGATGCCGGGGTTCACCAGCGGGATCGGGCGCGCACCAACGTGGTACTCGCGCGTATGGTCGATCCCGGCCGCCTCGAGAATGGTGGCAAACATTTCGCCGGCCCCAATCTCGCCCTCGACCACACGGTTGCCGTGGGCATCGGTCTTGCCGTAGACCGCGCCCGGGACAGTACGACCGCCGTGCAGCGACGCGCTCCATGCGGTCGCAAAATGATCGCGGCCAAGGCTGCCGTTAATCTTTGGCGTCCGGCCGAACTCACCCATGGTCACGACCAGCGTGTCCTCGAGCATACCGCGCTGCTTGAGATCGTCGATCAACGCCGACAGAACCCGATCCAGCTCCGGCACCATCTCGAGGTGCGTTTCAAAGTTTTGCCCGTGGCTGTCCCACCACGCGCGGGACACGCGCACGAACGGCACACCGGCCTCCACCATACGACGCGCCATGATCGTCTGCTCCGCAAACTGCGTTGGCCCGTACATGTCCCTGATGTGTTGCGGTTCGTCAGAAATATCGAACAACTTTTCGCAGCTCATCAACCCGTGCACACGCGCATAGGCTGCGGCGTGGCTTTTCACTGCGGACAGCCCGCGCCCTTGGTCGAACCGGCTGCTAAGGAAGTTGCGTAAGTCCGCCCGCGCCTCGTGGTCGCCCTTGGTGATGCTGTCGAGTTTCTCGATGTTTGGCAGCGAAAGTTTTTTGCCGTCGTGAAGATTGATCGCACCGTAGCGTGCCCCGAGAAATCCGGGCGTCGTCTTGGCCGAGCCACGCCCCTCGGTGCTGGTGTAAAAGTTCACGTAGTCCGGCACCTGGCTGTCCATCCGGCCCAATTCCTTGGCCACAACCGCGCCGAGGTCGGGATACTTCAACGTCGGCTCGT
This sequence comes from Verrucomicrobiales bacterium, assembly GCA_028817635.1. GTDB lineage: Bacteria > Verrucomicrobiota > Verrucomicrobiia > Limisphaerales > UBA1096 > UBA1096. The sequence continues at coordinate 2,456 of JAPPPH010000163.1, forward strand.
CGCGGCGGCCGCGCAGCATCAGGTCCGCCCCGCCTCCGTGGCCGCCGTCCTTGGTGTTGAGCGAGCGAATGAGGCAGGAGTGTTTCATCCGCTTGGCCATCTTCGGCATCAGCTCGCTGATGTGGACTCCGGGAATGTCGGTCGGGATGTCCGCGAACGGGCCTCCGGTCGGGACGCCCGGCTTGGGATCCCATGTTTCGAGTTGGCTTGCGCCGCCGGCCAGCCAAAGCAGGATCACCCGCTTGTTGCCTTTCTTGAGCGCGGCGTTGAGGCCATCGGCGGCGAAGGTATTGACCGCGCCGCTGGTGCCCAGCAGTCCGGCGCCCACGGCACTCAGGCCGCCAAGGAATGAGCGGCGACTCAAGTCGTGCTCGTGTGATCCGCAGAAGTTATGTGATGGATTCATGGTTTCAACGGTTGAACCGCATCTCGGAGCTGGTCATCAACGCCCAGAGCACCTGCTGCCAGGCGCCCTTCTCGTCCGCGCTGCGGGCCTCGAGATATCGGTTCAAAGTCTTGGTTTCCTCCGGGGACGGTTCCCGGGAAAGGGTATTCAAAAAAGCAATCTCCAGCCGCTTGGCCAAGCCCTCCGTTTTTAGGACACGGCCCAGCAGTTTGCCGCCTTCGCCGAGCAGGTCGTTTTGCACCTGATCGCTGTTGCTGAAGTACAACGCCTCGTCGACGCTGACCTGAAACGTGTCGTCCGGCCGGTCGAATCGCTTGGCCAGGTTTTCGCCACGCTTCTCAAGGTCGGCCAAGCGCTTGGCCAAGTCCTCCGGCGTCTTCGGCTTGGCCAACTGCTCCGGGTCGGCCGCGGCAAACACTAGCGCACTGCCGTACTGGTTCGGCGTCAGCGGACGCGGGCGTGCCACGGCAAGATAAATCGGCGCCGGCCGCTCGCCCTCCGGCCCCTGGCTGTCCCGGGAGTAGGCG
>JAPPPH010000163.1:3398-12399 GCA_028817635.1 Verrucomicrobiales bacterium
CACCAGTTGCTCGCGCCGACTGAACGACGGGGCCGGCACCGGCTTGTTTTCCTTCTTCAACTGCTCGAAGTTTTTCTTCTGCGCCTCCTTGGTTTTTTGATCCGGCTCCTTCGCAGTCGGCTCGTCGATCGCCGACCCGGAGAGAAACATCAGCCGCGCCTTCTTCTCGACCCCGGCGGTGGTCTTGAAACTCACCAGCCCGTACTCGCGCTCGCCAATGTGGTTGCCGTTCTCGAAGGTGCGATTGAAGAACGACTTCATCCCGTAGTAATGATCCTGCTTCCAGCTTGGCACCTCCGGATGATCGTGGCACTGCGCGCAACTGACGTTCACACCGAAAAAGTTCACGCTGACATCGTTGGTCAACCGGTCGAGATCGCCAATTCGGTTGCGGTAAAATTTCTCAGCGCCCTTCACCGCATCGGTGTCTGATTTCGCAAGAATGATCTCCTCAAACACTCTGTCCCATGAGCGGTTGTCGGCAAACGCCTTCTCGAGGTACCCGCGAAAGCCATCGTCCCGACCGTCGTTCAGCAGCCAGATGAATTCCGCCACCTGTTGCCGCGCGAAGCTCCCCGAGGCGAGCAGGTCGTCCACCAGTTTCGCCTTCTTTTCCGGGTCGGCCGACTTGGCGTAAGCCTGTACTTCAGCCGCAGTCGGGATGCGGCCGGCGAGATCGAGCGTCACACGGCGAATGAAAGTCGAATCGTCGGCAGCCACAGTCGACTTGACGCCGTCCGCCTTGATTTTTGCCCCGACATAATGATCGACCGCCTGCTCGACCGGCTTGGACTTGGCCAATAGTTTTTCGTGATCGACCGACTCCCACCAATCCTGATCCGCCTTGGCTGGCACGGCAGTCGGGAAATACGCCCCCTCGGCAATCCACCTGGCAAAATCAGCCACCACGGCATCCGGCAGTTTTTCCTCCGGCGGCATGTCCCAGCCGTCCTGATGCCGCATCGCGATGATCATCAGGCTCTCGTCCGGTTTGCCGAGGATGACCGACGGCCCTTCGGAACCGCCCTTCAGGATCGCCTCGCGCGAGTCGAGCTTGAGCTTGCCCTTGATTTTGCGCGCACGCTCGGAGTGACACTTGTAGCACTTGGCCGCCAGCACCGGGCGAATTTTCTCCTCGAAAAAATGGATCTGCGCTGAAGACGGTTCTCCCTCGGCCCAAGCCTGCGCTTGGCCAAGCGTAACGGTTGCAAGAATAATTGCGGCGAACGCCAACCTCATTGTGACCGCGCGAGTCTAGGCCAAAACCAAGGTTTGGCAATGCCAATCAACACCTCTTTTACGCTTGGCCAAGCGTTATTCCTCGATGCCGCCGGAGCTGCCGTAGGCGTGGGCGCGGTAGCCTTTCAAATTGGCGAATCCGCCGGAGAGGTCGATCACGTTGCCGTTGACCGGATTGAAAAAGCCATCGAGGTTGCCGGAGAGAAACAGCCGCGCACCCTCGCACCAAAGCGGTCGGCTGTGCACGTACTTGAGTTTGCCGAGGTACCGATGGCGGCTGTCAAAAAACAGAATGGCATTCTTCCCCCGTGGCGCGAGCATCCCGGCTATGACCGCCCGGCGGTCGACCACGTAAATCGTGCCACCGGCGTCGGTGGTTAATTGGCCCACATGCGAAAAGTGCGTGAGGACAACGTTTTCGCCGTCGGGATGATCGGGATCACCCACATTGGCGGCCGGTAAAAGCTTGGCGCGAATGTCCACCGGCACCGGGCCAAGCGAGGCGCAACCGGCCAGACTCATCGCCAACCCCAACCCGGCCAGAACGCGCAGAATCATTTCATCGCCTCGTAGACTGCCTTGCGAAATTGCTTGAGCGTCTCCGCGTTGAACGGATAACGGCGGCACAAGTAGATGGCGTACATCTCGTTTTTCGGGTCGATCCAAAAATGCGTCGTGTGGTAACCGCCCCAGCCAAACACCCCCTCGGCGCCGTACCGGTTGAAGTCGTTCAACACATAAAACCCGAGCCCGAACCCGTTGCCGTTTTTCCGGTCGTCATACCCCGGGATGTCGCCGAGCTGATCCGTCCACATCAACTTCAGCGTCTCCGGCTTGAGAATCTGTTTTCCTCCCGGCGCCTTGCCGCCGTCGACGAGCATCTGGCAAAAGCGCGCGTAGTCCGCCATCGTCGAGGTTAACCCCTCGCCCCCGAGGTAGAGCGGAACCTCCTTCGCGTACGGCAGCTCGTCCTCGGCCGGTTTGCCGGCGCGATAGTCATCATTCTCAAAAACGCTCAACGGCTGAAACCGTTTGCGGTTGCGCTTGGTCAAATAAAACCGCGTGTTCTTCATGCCAAGCGGCCGAAAAAGTTCCTTCCGCAAAAACTGATCCAGCGTTCTGCCGGACAACGCCTCGATCGCGCGCCCCAGCACCGCCGTGCTCATGCCGTAGGTGTACTTGTCGCCCGGTTGATGCCCGATCGGTACCTTGGCCAACTCGCCGATGATCCAGTCGAGACTCTTGGCCCGAGTGGTTTTCCCCCAAAAACCGTCCTGATGATAAAGCCCGTCGTAACCGGCAAACCCGGCCGTGTGCCGGAACAAGTCGCGGTAGGTAATCGGCTTGGCCAACGGCTCCGTTTTGCCGTCGGCTGTCTTGACCCGCACCTTGGCCAGTTCCGGCAGCGCATCCGCCACGGGATCGTCCAGTTTGAACTTGCCGCGCTCGTGCAGGATCATCGCCGCCACGCTGGTGATCGGCTTGGTCATCGACCAGATTGGAAACACTGTTTCGTCGCTGATCGCCCGGTCGTGGGCCATCCGCGAGGCCGCCGCCCGGTGATAGACTACCTTCCCACGGCGAACGATGAGGCCGACGTTGGATGGCGATTGTTTGTCGGCGATCAATTTTTCCTGCGCCGCAAAAACGGCGTCCAATTTTTCGGCATCAAACCCCAGCTTGGCGGGATCCTTCACTGCAGCCAACCCCACCGCTTGGCCAAGCTCAGCGGCAAGCGGGTGAACAAATATGGCTCCGGTGGCGAACAGGAATGCAGCAACAAATCTAGTCATAAGTATCGCCGGCAACGTAGCCCTCACGGTCAGGTGGCACAATCAAAACCAAGCGCTTGGCCGGTTGATCGTGGTTGATTTGCCTGTACGTTTTTGTACCATCGCGACTGACCTATTGGATGATTGTCCGACGCACAAACTTGGCCTGCCTGATTGCCGCCCTGCTCGCAGCAGCCTGCACTGATGCCGCCCACGCCGAGGCGCTCCGGTTTGAGACGGACGTTCGCCCGATCCTCAAGGCCGCCTGTTTTCATTGTCACGGCGAGGAGAAAAAGAAACGCGGCGGACTCGACATCCGGCTGGTGCACCTGATGCAAACCGGGGGCGACTCCGGCGCAGCCGTCGTACCCGGCGATCCCGATGCCAGCCTGCTTTGGCAACAGGTCGCCTCGGACGAGATGCCGGACGGCCCCAAGAAGCTGACAGCCGATCAAAAACAGGTCATCCGGGACTGGATCGCGCAAGGCGCAAAGACCGTCCGCCCCGAGCCAAAGGATCCTGACACCGTTCGCTTTACCGAGGAGGAGCTTGGCCACTGGGCCTTTCAACCGGTAAAGATTCACCCGATACCACAGCCAGATGGATTCGATATTCGGACACCCATCGATGCCTTTGTTGCCGAGCGCCTGGCCAAGCGCGGGCTCCGGTTTTCGCCCCGTGCCAAACGGGAGACGTTGATCCGCCGAATCACCCACGACCTCACCGGGCTGCCGCCGACCGCCGCCGAGGTGGAGGCGTTCGTCGGCGACGAGACACCGCAGGCTTGGCCAAGGCTGGTGGAGCGCCTGCTCAGTTCACCGGAGTTCGGCGTGCGCTGGGGCCGGCATTGGCTGGACGTGGCCGGCTATGCGGAGAGCGACGGCGGCGGCGGCAATGACACCCGTCGCCCCAACGCCTGGCACTACCGCGACTACGTTTTTGAGTCGTTCAATCGCAACAAACCAATCGACCAGTTTCTCCGCGAACAGATTGCCGGTGACGAATTGATCGACGGTAAGCCGGACACGAACGATCCGCGCCACGTGGAGTTGCTCACCGCGACCGGCTTCATGCGCATGGCGCCGGACCCGACCCAATCCAGCAACTCGCTCGCCGAGCGCAACCAGGCGGCAGCGGACGCCGTGCAGGTGATCGGCTCCTCGACGCTTGGCCTGACAGTCGGCTGCGCGCAGTGCCATGATCACAAGTATGACCCAATCGGCATCGACGACTACTATCGTTTCCGCGCCATCTTCGACCCGGTGTTCCCGTTACAAAAATGGCAGCAACCGTCCGCCCGTCTGGTCGACGTCACTTCCGCTGAGGATCAAAAAAAGGCCGAGGAGATTGAGGCCCGAGCCAAGGAGATGGACGCCGCGATTCAGGCAAAGAAAACTGAGCTGGCGAAGACAATCCAGGCGGCCAAACTCAGCGATGTCCCGGAGGAGGTTCGCGAGGAAACTCTTCAGGCCGTGCTCGCCTCGGCCAAGGATCGAACCGAACGGCAGAAGGAACTGCTCGACCTTTATCCCATGGTCAAGCCGGTCAGCTTCATCGCCGGTTTTCTCGTCGAGTACGACAACGCCGCGTATCGTGAGTTTGAAAAACAAAAGGCGGAGGTCACCAAGGTGCGTGAAACCAAGCCGCCCAAGCGTCTGGTGCGCGTGGCCACCGAGCAACCGGACGTCGTGCCGGTGAGCGCGGTGCTTTTCCGGGGTAACCCGAACAGCCCGGGCGAAAAGGTGCAACCGGGCGAACTCGCCGTCCTGTCGCAGGCCGGAAAGGCCCCGGTACTGCCGGTGAACGAGTCCACCCGCACGACCACCGGCCGCCGCATCGCCTACGCCAGCCACCTGACCAGCGGACAGCACCCGTTGACCGCCCGAGTGTTCGTCAACCGCATCTGGCAGCACCACTTTGGGCAAGGCATCGTGGACACGCCGGGCGACTTTGGCCTCAACGGCGAACCGCCCTCCCACCCGGAGCTGCTCGACTGGTTGGCCGCTGATTTCGTGAAGCACGGCTGGGATCAAAAACGGCTGCACCGGATGATCCTACTTTCCACCGTCTACCAGCAATCCGCGCGGCGCACTCCAGAGTTGGACGCGATCGACCCCGAAAACCGGCTACTCGCCCGCGCCAACCTCAGGCGACTCGAGGCGGAGGCGGTACGGGATTTTATCTTGGCGACCACCGGCGACCTCAACCTCGAGTCCGGCGGACCAAGCATCCCGGTCACAACAAACGCCGAGGGCAAGGTCGTCATCGGGGTGACAAAAATTCGGGACGGCCTGGCCGCCGGTGTGCGCGGACAAAATGAGGCGGCGTATCGGCGCAGCGCCTTTATCGAATCCAACCGAAGCCTGCCGCTCAACATGCTGGCCACTTTCGACCTGCCGGAGATGAAGCCCAACTGCGACCGGCGGCGCTCGACCACGGTGGCCACCCAGTCGCTGTGGTTCCTGAACGACGACCAGATCATCGGGTTAACCGGCGGGCTCGCGGATCGATTGTTCACCAATCACCCAACCGAAGCCGACCAGCGGCTCGATGCCTTGTTCCGCAAATTGTTCGCCACGGCACCGACCGATGAGGAACAACAATATCTCTCCAGTTTTCTCGAGCGACAGGAGGAACTTTTCCGGGCCGACCCGAATGCCGAGTGGCAAAAGAAAATCAAGGCCCAGCCGGACGCACCGGCCAGACGCTCGCTCGCCGCACTGGCCCAGGTGCTCATGGCGTCCAACCGCTTTTTGTACATCGACTGATCCACTGTCATGAAAACCCAACTCTGCTCCCGACGACATATGCTTCACACCTCGGCGTTTGGCCTCGGCTCCGTTGCCGCCTCCTGGCTGCTCAAGCGTGACGGGCTGCTGGCTGCGGAGGCGGACGAACCGTTCAAGCCGGACCTCGAACAGAAGACGTACGACCTCCTTCCGAAACAGCCGCACCACGAGCCGCAGGCCAAGGCGATGATCTCAATGTTCATGCTCGGCGGCCCGAGCCAGATCGACCTTTTCGACCCCAAGCCGGAATTGATCAAGTACGACGGCAAGACTTTCTCGGGCGATGTGAAGTTCGACAACCCGGCGCAGGCCAGCCGCGAAATCATGGCGCCGCTTTGGAAATTTAAACCGCACGGCCAATGTGGCATGGAGCTGTCCGAGTTGGTGCCACATTTGGGCGGGGTGGCTGACGAAATCACGTTGATCCGGTCGATGCACACCGGTGCCAACAATCACATCCCGTCCAACTACGCGCTCAGCACCGGCCGGGCTTCCAGCGGACGCGCCGTGCTAGGCAGTTGGCTCACCAGCGCGCTTGGCAGCGAGACGCAGGAGCTGCCGGCGTACGTCGCGCTGACCGACACCCGCGGCCTGCCGTTGATCGGCGGCGAGAACTGGTCCAACGGCAAACTGCCATCCATCTATCAGGGCACGATGGTGCGGCCGGTCGCGCCCCGTATTTTCAACCTCGACCCGCCGCGGCACCTCAAGGGTTCGCCGCAGGAGGAGCAGCTTCGACTGCTCGAGCGGCTGAACCGCGAGCATCTCAAACAGCATCCCGGCGAGAACGACCTCGAGGCGCGCATGAAAAGTTACGGCCTGGCCGCGCGCATGCAGGTGGCCGCGCGGGAGGCGTTTGACCTCTCCCGCGAATCGGAGGCCACGAAAAAAATGTACGGCATCGACCAAAAGGTCACCCGCGACTACGGCACCCGCTGCCTGATCGCCCGGCGGCTGGTTGAGCGCGGCGTGCGGTTTGTGCAAATTCTCTGCAACGGACAGGTCTGGGATCACCACGGCTCGATCAAGACCGCCCTGCCCCAGCGCTGCGTGGAGGTCGACAAACCGGCTGCGGCTCTGGTGCGCGACCTGAAAGAGCGCGGCCTGCTCGACAGCACCATCGTGCACTGGGGCGGCGAGATGGGCCGACTGCCAGTAATCCAATTTCGCGAGGGTTTAACCAAACGCGACAAGGTCGGCCGCGATCACAACACCTACGGCTTCAGCCAGTGGGTGGCCGGTGGTGGCTTCCGGCGAGGATACATCCACGGACAAACCGACGAGTTTTCCCACTACGCGGTCGACGGTATCATCCACCATTACGACTGGCTCGCCACAATCCTGCACCAGTTCGGGCTCGACCACAAAAAGCTCAAGTTCCGCATCGGCCCACGCGACCTCCGACTGGTCGAAAACGACGAGGCCCGCGTGGCCACCGAGTTGCTCGGCTGACCGCGCTTGGCCAAACGCTTGGCCAAGGGCCATTTTGCGCCTAATATTTTTGGCGACAAACCGTCGTACCTATATTGGGAATGTTGCCATGAAGTTTCTGAATACTTTTCTTTTGTTCGCTGTCGGGCTGGCGCTTGGCCAAGCGCAGCCGGTGGACCGCGAGGCGCTCTGGAAAGAGGTCGCCGAGGCGGAAAAAAAAGGACGGCCCAAAACCGCCGCCGCCAAGCTGCAGACGATCTACGACTCCGCGCTCAAGGAAGGCAAACACGCCGAGGCAATCAAGGCTCTGGCCAAGCGCATCACCCACGAGGGCGCTGTGCAAGGCAGCAAACCGGAGGAAAAAATCACCCGCCTGCAGGACGAACTCGGCAAGGTGCCGGTCGAGGCAAAGCCGCTGCTCGAGACCGTGCTGGGCCACTGGTACTGGCAGTATTTTCGGCAAAACCGCTATCGTTTCATGCAGCGCACCGCGACGGCCGAACCGCTTGGGGAGGACTTCACCACATGGGATCTGCCGCGACTGTACCGGGAGATTGACCTGCACTTCACCAACGCCCTCGCCGACGGCCGTCTCAAGACCATCCCAACCAGCGACTTCGCCGACCTGTTGACCAAGCCGACGTTGCCGGAGAATTACCGGCCGATGCTGTACGACTTCATCGCGCACGAGGCGCTTGCCTTTTACACCTCTGGCGAGTTCGCAGCAGCCAAGCCGGAGGATGCGTTTGAAATCAAGGCGACCGATCCGGTGCTTGATTCGCTCGACAAGTTTCTCGCGTGGAACCCGCAGACCACCGACTCCGGCTCGCCCCACCTCAAGGCGGTGAAACTGTTTCAGGACGTCCTGCGCTTTCACCGCACCGACTCCGTCTCTGCCGCCCGGGTGGACGCCGACATCGCGCGGCTGCTTTTCGGGAAAAACAGCGCGGTTGGCGAGGGTGCCCGGGACCGGTTCATTGAGGCCATCCGCGATGTGGCCGAGAACGAACCCGGACAACTCTCCGCCTGGGCGCGCTTCCACTGGGCCACAGCGCTGAACGAAAAAGGCGAACTGGTCGAGGCGCGCCGGGTGGCGATCGTCGGGCGTGATCAATTCAAGGATTCGCGGGGCGGCAAGCGCTGCCACAACCTCGTCGCCCAAATTGAGGCCAAGACCATCGACGTGACAACCGAGTCCGTCTGGGCACAGCCCGGTGCGGAGCTTTCCGTGCGGTATCGGAACATCACCGAGGCGCATTTCCGCTTGGTCAAGGCGGATTGGACAGGCGCACGTAAAAAACAATTCCGCGTCTCCCCCTCCGCGCAGCGCCGGGCGCTCCTACAAAAAACCCCGGTAAAATCCTGGCAGCACAGCCTCACCCCGACCGCCGACTACAAGCATCGCACCGAGGTCTTCGACACGCCGGACGACGTGGCGCCCGGTTTTTACTACCTCATCTCCAGCGCTCAGGCCGACTTCAGCGAACAGAACAACGGCATGCGCTACACCGCGGTCTGGATCAGTGACCTGTCACTCGTCCTCCGCTCCCGCGCGAACCAACTTGAGGGCTTCGTACTGGAGGCCAACTCAGGTGAACCGGTCAACGGAGCCAGCGTCTCCCTCTGGCTGGGCAATCGCCCGGATAACTCGAGGGAGCGAAAAACCACCACCGACGAGCACGGGTTTTTCAAGTTCTCCAAGGGACCCCGGGAATACTACGGCGACGTCCTCGTGCGGAACGGCAAACGGCGTGTCGGCACGACCTCGCG